>JBGSPZ010000271.1:0-3719 GCA_041738375.1 Parerythrobacter sp.
CCGCGGCCGGGGGCCTTGGCGAGCGGATCGGGCAACACCTCCCCGTCGGGAGAGATTGCGAGCCGCACCAGCGCCTCGCGCGGCGCAGTCTGCCCGGAAAGGATGCAGCGGCGTTCCGGGCAGGACTTGGCGGACCCGGAAGTGATCCGGGCCTCGGCAGTGTCAGCGATGTCGGAGCTTACGCACTCATTGTGGGGAGTCCGCATCGGCGGCCTCCTGAGTTGCGGGTTCTTCGTCCTCGAACCAGTGGGCGCGGGCAGCCATGATGATCTCGTTGCCCTGCTCTTCGGTCAGGCCGTATTCGCCCAGCACCCCGCCCTTGTCCTGTTCGCGGATCGAGGGGCGACGCATCGGCGGGCCGTCGGGATTGTTGCGGCGGCGCGGCGCTTCGCGCTTCTTGGCGATCAGTTCGTCGGTCGCGAGATCGGCGAGATCGTCGAGCGTCTTGACCCCCGCCTTGCCCAGCGTGACGAGCATCTGCTCGGTCAGGTGTGGCATCTCGGCAAGCGCGTCCTCGACACCCAGTTCGCGGCGCGCGGCGCGCGCGGTTTCGGCCTGGCGATCGAGCGCTTCGATCGCGCGGCTCTGGAGTTCTTCCGCCAGTTCCTCGTCGAAGCCTTCGATCGTCGCCAGCTCCTCGAGCTCGACGTAAGCGACTTCTTCCAGTTCGCTGAAGCCTTCGGCGACGAGCAGCTGTGACAGCGTTTCGTCGACGTCGAGCTCTTCCTCGAACATCTTCGAGCGTTCGGCGAATTCCTTCGACCGCTTCTCGCTCGCTTCTTCCTCGGTCATGATGTCGATCTGGTGACCGGTCAACTGGCTGGCGAGGCGCACGTTCTGGCCGCGGCGGCCAATGGCGAGCGAAAGCTGGTCATCGGGAACCACGACTTCGATCCGGCCTTCGTCCTCATCCAGCACGACGCGCGCGACGGTTGCGGGCTGGAGCGCGTTGACCACGAAGGTCGCGGTATCTTCGCTCCACGGAATGATGTCGATTTTCTCGCCCTGCAATTCCTGCACGACGGCCTGCACGCGGCTGCCCTTCATGCCGACGCATGCACCGACCGGGTCGATGGAGGAATCGCGGCTGATCACGCCGATCTTGGCGCGGCTGCCCGGATCGCGGGCGGCGGCCTTGATCTCGATGATGCCGTCGTAGATTTCGGGCACTTCCTGCGCGAACAGCTTCTTCATGAAGTCCGGATGCGCGCGGCTGAGGAATATCTGCGGACCGCGGTTGTTGCGTTCGACCTTGGTGATGATCGCGCGCACGCGCTCGCCGACGCGGGCGGCTTCGCGCGGGATCTGCTGGTCGCGGCGAATGACGCCTTCGGCGCGGCCGAGATTGACGATCACATGGCCGAATTCGACCGACTTGATCACCCCCGTGATGACTTCGTTGGCGCGGTCCTTGAATTCCTCGAACTGGCGCTCGCGCTCGGCATCGCGGACCTTCTGGAAGATCACCTGCTTGGCGCTCTGCGCGTCGATGCGGCCGAGATCGACCGGCGGCAGCGGATCGACAATGAAGTCGCCGACCTTGGCCCCGTCCTGCAGCTTCTGCGCCTGCTCGACGCCGATCTGCTTGAAATAGTCCTCGACCTCTTCGACCACTTCGACCACGCGCCACAGGCTGAGATCGCCGGTCAGCGGATCGAGCTTGGCGCGGATGTCGTTTTCCGACCCGTAGCGGTTGCGCGCGCTCTTCTGGATCGCTTCTTCCATCGCTTCGATGACGATCGCCTTGTCGATCATCTTTTCAGAAGCAACCGAGTTCGCAATCGCGAGCAGCTCGGCCTTGTTGGCGGAAATTGCACTGGCCATCAGTCTTCAGCCTTCTCTTCTTCGTCTTCGACTATGTCCTCGACCCCGCGGGTGTCGAGCGGTTGCGTCGCGGCGATCAGTTCGTCGGTCAGGACGAGCTTGGCCGCATGTATGGTATCGAAGGGGAAAGCAAGCGTGCCGGCCTTCCTGTCCTCGACGGTTACGGTCTCACCTTCGATGCCCGCCAGGATGCCGCGAACATTGCGGTGCCCCTCGACCTTCGCATCGAGCGAAATCTTGACTTCGTGCCCCGCCCAGTTGGCGAAGTCCTTGCGCCGGGTCAGCGGGCGGTCGATGCCGGGGGAACTGACCTCGAGATGGTAAGCCCCTTCGACCAACACCTCGCCCTGCTCCTCCAGCGCATCGATCGCGTCGGACACACGGCGCGAAAGCGCGGCGCACTGGTCGATCACCAGCTGGCCCGTTGCCGGATCCTCCGCCATGATCTGCAGTGCCATCCCGCCATCGCCTGCTTCGGACGGCATCATCTTCACGCGCACGAGATCGAAGCCGAGCGCTGCCGCTTCGGGTTCGATCACTTCGGTCAGGCGCGCGATATCGGCCATCGGGTCTCCACATGGTTCGACGCATCGGACAAAGAGGTTTGGTGCCGGCCCCTCGCGGCGCCAGCCCCTTCGTTGTCTCGACAATGTCGGGATGGGTGGCCAGATAGGCGCGCGATGCGCCAGTGGCAAGCCCTATTCTAGGCGCAGGTCGCCTTGGCTTCGCTTTCCAGCATCCGCAGGGAATCTTCCATTGCGTCGAGCTGGTTCGAATCGACCGCGCGGTTCCACGCCATGTTGTAGCGTTCTTCCGCCGCCTTGCAGTTTGCGTCGGCCGCCTTGGCGACCTGTTCCTTGATCCCCGATGCCACGGCCGCCGCTTCGGCGACGACGTCAGGGTTGTTGGTCAGCCACGCCCCGCCTGCGCCGATAATGATCACGGTCAGCAGCCACAGGCCGGCAAAGACCCCAAGGATGATCTTGATCGCGCGCATGGAGAGCCCCATTCATCGAGCTGGCTACGCAGCTCCGAGTGATGGCCTGGCTAGCGGATCGAGGTCAAGATTGGGTAAACGGCCCCGTTCAATCGCCCTCGGCCAGCCCGTGTTTCCTGATGCAATGGCGCAGCTGGTCGTAGCTGAGGCCGAGCGCCTTGGCGGTCTGGCGCTGGTTCCAGCGGTGTTTGCCCAGTGCGTGCTCGAGAATGCGCTTCTCGTGTTCGTCGACCGCGGCGCGCAAATCGCCGATATGTTCGAGGTCGAGTGTCGGGCGGGCATCGGCCGAGACACTGGTGCGGAAATCGGGTGCCGATCCCGGCGGACGCGGCGGGGCGACCGGCTTCCACGGGCTTTCGAACGGATCGAACTGGACATGGCCGATCGGCCGCTCCCAGTCATCCCACCGATAGACCGCGCGTTCGATCACGTTGCGCAGTTCGCGCACATTGCCCGGCCAGGGATGATCTTCCAGCTGCTGCTGGACATGGTCGGCAAACCCCGGCCACGCTTCCCACCCGATCTCTGCCGCCATCCGCCGCCCGAAGTAGTCCGCCAGCACGCCGATATCGCCCTCGCGCACACGCAGGGGCGGCAGGGTGATGACCTCGAAACTCAGCCGGTCGAGCAGGTCGGCGCGGAACCGGCCCTGCTCGGCCATCGCCGGCAGGTCGTCATTGGTCGCCGCTACGATGCGCACATCGACGCGCATCGGGCGCGAAGAACCGATCCGGGTCACCTCGCCGTATTCGACTGCGCGCAGCAGCCGCTCCTGCGCGGCCATCGACAGCGTGCCCAGTTCGTCGAGAAACAGCGTGCCTTTGTCGGCTTCCTCGAACCTTCCGGCGCGAACCTTGGTAGCCCCGGTGAAAGCGCCAGCCTCGTGGCCGAACAGCTC
>JBGSPZ010000384.1:0-6331 GCA_041738375.1 Parerythrobacter sp.
TCTCGGTCGCGCCGACCGAGACCACCGGGAAGTCGAAATCGCCTCCCGGGAGCCCGCCGTCGGGCGCGATTGCCTTGACGTAGCCCGCCGCCAGCTCGATCGTCGCGCCAAAGGCTTCGAGCGCCTTCAGGTGCAGATCGATCGGGCGATTGCCGATCGCGCAGCCGCCGGGGAGCGAGACGGTCGCCTCGCCCATCCGCGCCAGCATCGGGCCGAGCACGAGGATCGAGGCGCGCATCTTGCGCACCAGATCGTAGGGCGCGACCGAAGAGGTGATCCGCGTCGCCTCGAGGCTCATCACCCGCCCGAAATCCTCCGGCCGCGAACCCTGGATCACCGTGGTCACCCCGAACTGGTTCATCAGGTGCTGGAACCCGTCGATATCCGCCAGCCGCGGCAGGTTGCGCAGCGTCAGCGGCTCGTCGGTCAGCAGCGCACAGGGCAGCAGGGTGAGCGCGGCGTTCTTCGCGCCGGAAATGGGGATGGTGCCCGAAAGGCGATTGCCGCCGCGTACGATGATCTTGTCCATGGCGAAGCGTTTAGCCGGATTCGGGGCGCGGGCAAGAAGGGGTTTTTTGCTCGCACTAAGGCACAAAGGCACAAAGATGTTGCGGCTTCGGCGAAGCCGCACTCAAACAATAGGGCGCTTCGTGCATGATGACTGAAGGGCCTGCGGCCGAGTGCAGTCCCTTAGTGCCTTAGTGCCTTAGTGCGAGACCGAACCCACAACGGTTGACGCTGTAACAAACCCCTGCGATTCCCGCAGGCCATGAGCCAGCCCAAACCGATCAAAAAAGCCGTCTTCCCCGTCGCCGGGCTCGGCACGCGGTTCCTGCCCGCGACCAAGGCGATCCCCAAGGAACTGCTGCCGATCGTCGACCGCCCGCTGATCCAGTATGCGGTGGACGAGGCACGCGAGGCGGGGATCGAGCAGATGATCTTCGTCACCGGGCGCGGCAAGACCGCGATCGTCGAGCATTTCGACGTCGCCTACGAGCTCGAAACGACGATGAACGAGCGCGGCAAACCGCTCGACGTGCTGGCCCCGACCCGCTTCACCCCGGGCGACATCATCACCGTGCGCCAGCAGGTGCCGATGGGCCTCGGCCACGCGATCTGGTGCGCCCGCGCGATCGTGGGGGACGAGCCCTTCGCCATCTTCCTGCCCGACGAGCTGATGATCCCGCACGCCGGAGGATCGGGCTGCATGAAGCAAATGGTCGAGGCTTACGAGCAGACCGGCGGCAACCTCATCAGCGTGCTCGAAGTGCCGCAGGAGGAAGTCTCCAGCTACGGCGTGATCGACCCGGGCGCGCAGCTCTCTCCCGCGCTGACCGAGGTGCGCGGGCTGGTCGAGAAACCGCCGGTGGCCGAGGCCCCGTCGAACAAGATCATTTCGGGGCGCTACATCCTCCAGCCCGAGGTGATGCGGGTGCTGGAAGACCAGGGCAAGGGCGCGGGCGGCGAAATCCAGCTGACCGACGCGATGGCGCGAATGATCGGCAGCCAGCCGTTCCACGCGGTGACCTTCGACGGGCGGCGATATGATTGCGGCAGCAAGCTCGGCTTCGTCGAGGCGACCCTCGCGCTGGCGCTGGAGCGCGAGGATATGGGCGCCGAGGTGCGGGCGATGGCCCACAGACTGCTGCAATAGGCAGGCCGCCAGGTCAGGCCGGGTGCCGCGCCAACGGCAAACGCATATTGTATCGGGCCACAGCAATCGCCATCTGAACATACCGCCGTTGCGCCAATTCCTGCGCGATACTGTCTGGCGGCGTCTCTTTACAATCAGAACTCCCTTTGATTGGCTTTCCTGAGACAGGAGAAGCAATCGCCGTGCGCGGGCCACAGGCAGCCGTGCACGCGCGATCCCGAAGGGTCTGCCCGATGATTGCCTATTTCCTGCTCGTGCACCGCTATCCCAAGCAATTCAAACGCCTGTTCAAATCGATCTATGCCCCCGGCAACCAGTATGTGATCCACATCGACAAAAGCTCCGGCGCGGCTCTGGCCGAGGACATTGCAAGCTTCCTGTCACCCTATCAGGGCGTCGAGATTCTCGAAGCGCAGGACGCCTTGTGGGGCGGATACAGCCTGGTCGATGCCGAGCTACGGGGGATGGCGCGCCTGCTTGAAATGGACGACGGCTGGACGCACTACATCAATCTCTCGGGCCAGGATTTCCCGCTCAAGAGCCAGGACTACATCCGCCAGTTCTTCGCCGCCAATCCCAGCAAGCAGTTCATCCGCGCGCTCGACCAGCCGCGCGAACGACCGGACACGATGAACCGGATCAGTCATGTGTTCGTCGAGGAGGATGGCAAGATGACCGCCACCGGCGTGGCACGGCCGTTCCTCAGCGGCGACAGGCCGTTCATCGGCACGCAGTGGAAAGCGGTGACCCGCGGCTTCTGCGCCTATGTCTGCCACGATCCGCGCGCCGATCGGTTCAAGGACTTCTATCGCAACAGCTTCATCGCCGATGAATCGTTTTTCCAGACCGTGCTGATGAACAGCAGCGGTCACGGCGCCGTGATGAACGACGACCTGCGGATGATCGACTGGGTGCCGGACGGCGACATCAAGCTGCGCCCGCGCAATTACGGTATGGACGACCTGCAGCGGCTGGAGCGAAGCCGCGACCTGTTCGCCCGCAAGTTCGATGCCGAAGAGGATGACGCCGTCCTCACCTCGCTCGAGCGCCACCTCCTTACCCCGCGCGGATCGATCTATCGCGGCCCGCATGGAACACCGGCGGTGGTTCGGTCCAACCCGGTGCCGGTTCTTGCGGCGGCTTGATGGGGGGCGGAGGTGCGGGCGATGGGGGAGAGGCTTCTCAGTTGCTAGGGTTCGGCCAGCGCCAGCGGAATGATAATCCGTCACTGAGACCTGCCGACAGGGCAGGCAGGGCGGTGGGTAAAAGGTGCCAGCCCCCGTCCATTATGCTCTTCGCACCGGCGTGATCTGTCGTCCCGCTCAAGTCTTCTTTCGGGCAATCCGCCGGCTGGTCCGCCGATTGGCACGGGGAGCGGCGGAGGTTGGCATCACCAACTCTTCATAGAGTCGGAACAGGTGTTCGACCCGCTCGCGGTCGTCGGCGAAACCGCTGCGCTTGTAGAGCTTGTCCACCGCTGCATCGAGATCGCGGTGTGCCTTGCGCAATTCGGGCGGCATAAAGTCGGGATCGTAGAGATCGGCAAGTGTCGAGTTTGTATTCTTGTCGAGCGCACGTGCATCGAGCACCGCCTGTGCCAGTTCCTCGACCTGCTTCCACTGCTTCTCCGAAGTCTCCGGCCAAGGGAAGGTGTTGTAGACGAGACCGATCGAGTAGCGATAGTCGCTTTTTAGACGTCCGCCGATATGGCGTAACCATGCCATGTGCATCGCGCTGGTGAGGATAGCGAATTCATAGAGAGGTTGCGTCCTCGAGCAGAGTTGTTGAATCACTTGGAACTGCGGGCGGCTCGATCCACCCTATTGCGGCCCATTCCCTCCGTTCCGACGTTACTCTTGGTAAGAGCAAGAAAGGTCGTTCCGGTATCACGGTAATGTGAAACTCAGTCGGCGTTTTGGCGAGATCTAGAGAAGTCTTTCCTCTCGCCTTTATTTCTGAGTCTTCGCCTTGTTTCTTTCCACGGATCGAACCTTCGCGCCACGCGCGGACACGCGAAACTCGCTCCCTCAATATAGGACTTGCCCGAAGTTCCGCGGGGCTTGCTCCTTGTAGTGCCGCAATCCAGCGCTGGCCTCCATTGAGGTATTCTTCGGCACCGATGTAGGGTCTAAGGCTTGCAGCGAGTCGCGGCTCCTTACGAACAGCTTCAGCGTATTCGCTTGGTTCAAAAATCAAATAACCCCCGTCAACTGGCTTTGAGCCGATAACCAGTTGTCCAATTTCTGATAGCGGTGATCGCTCCTTGCGAACGACATTTCGTCTATCACTCTCGGATGCCCCAAACAGGTAGGCAGTCAGCCAATCGTGTTTCGTCTCAACCGGCTCGCCCTTCGACACAGGATAGCTGAACAGCCGCTTTTCCCGCGGTTCCATACCGCGCTGCGCCAGCCCCACGATCACGCAATGCACTGCTGCCCGACCCGGCCAAACGAATGTGCGGTGGCCGAAAGCGATCTCCAGCGCGCGTTCGTTGAACAGCTTCGGCCAAAGCTGTGCCACCTGCTCTCCTTGCGCGATCGAATTGGTGGCGACGAAGGCAATTGTCGCGTCGCCGCCGCGGACATAGGTTCCGGCCTTCAGGAACCACGCCGCAACATAATCCAGCGTCCCGCCGCTGCCGCCAAGCTGTGCAATCCGGCGTACCTGCGCGCGCTGATCCGGCGTCTGCATCTTTGCGCCGATGAAAGGCGGATTGCCGAACACATAGCTGCATCGCTCCGCCGGAAGCACAGTGTTCCAGTCGATCTCCAGCGCGTCGGCGTGGCGGATATGCGGGGCTTCGACGAGCGGGATCGAAGGGATGTGCTGGCCATACACCTCGCCCAGGTTCACATTGGCGATATGGTCCGTCATCCACAATGCGACCTGCGCGATCTGGCTGGGGAACTCGTCGATCTCGATGCCGTAAAATTGCTCGACCGAAACCTTGGAGATTTCGCTAGCGCCGAATGGAAGCCGGGTTTCGGGCGGATGCAGTGCCTCGATCACCTGCCGTTCCAGCTCACGCAATTCGCGATAGGTGACGACCAGAAAATTGCCCGCACCGCAGGCGGGATCGAAGAAGGTCAGGCTTGCGAGTTTTTCGTGGAACGCCACAAGACCCTTGCTCCGCGCATCACCGCTCTTGGCGCATATCGCGTCGAATTCATCATGAAGTTCTTCAAGAAACAGCGGCCCGATCACGCGGAAGATCGCTTCTTCGGGCGTATAATGCGCGCCCTGAGCGCGGCGGGTCACGCTGTCTATCACGCCTTCGAACAGCGCGCCGAAGATCGCAGGCGAAACTTCGCCCCAGTTGAACGCACTGGCGTCGATCAATGCATCGCGCAGCGCGTTGTTGAAAGATGCGGTGCCAATGCTTTCTTCGAACAGTTTGCCGTTGACGTGAGGGTAGGCCCGGAAATGCTCGGGCAAGCTGGCCTGCCGCTCTTCTTTCGGCGTATTCAGCACTTCGAACAACTGCGTCAGGAATGCCCCAAGGTCGCTGCCATCGGCGCGGGTGCGCTCCTGTAGATCGATCAGCAACTGGTCCTTGTCCCAGATACCGGTATCATCTGCAAAGAGGCAGAACAGCAATCGTACCAGCAGCAATTGCAGCTTGTGACCGGAATAGCCGTCTTCGGCCAACTGCTTGTGCAGCGTTGTCAGTAGCCGTGTTGCCTTGGGATTGGCCGGTTTCTGGTTCTTGAACTGCCGCACCTCGTTGCCGGTGATGAAGGCAAAGGCCGTGATATGGCGTTTGAGTTCCGGCAGCCTGAAGCGCAGGCCGTCTCCACCCTTCTCCAGGTCGAGCAAATGCCAATTCTGGAAATCGCAGGTCAGGATGTAGCGGGGCTTCTCACCCTCCGGCAGTGCTTCGTAATAGTCGAGCGCCTGATTGTTGGCGCGGCGGAGGTCGAGCCCTGCGCTCTTCTGTTCGACAATCAGCGTGCCCGGCATGAACAGGTCGATGAAGCCCTGCTTCGCCTTCGGGAGATTTCGGACTCGCTGCTCGTAGACAGCAACCTTTGTGCGATCGACACCGAAAATCGCGAAGAATTCATTGTAAAAAGTTTGGGTTTGCCCCTTCTCATAGTGCGCGGCCTTGTGCCGCTCAGAGAAGGCCGCCGCTTTGGCCCGAATTTCATTCCAGTCGAGTGCCATGGCTCCCCCTTCACGACCGTTCTAGCGGAGCCGAGTCGCCCCGCAAGCACTCTCTCGACCCCCGCCTTCGCGAGGGCGCGGCGTGCTTCGCACTTTGCATTTTCCTACACGTCGCGCGCTTGCTAGCCTCGCTGCGGCTCTTTGAAACCCGTGAAGACACCGCGATCCGCGCCGGACAAGCTCACACCAGCTTTTCCATCGCGCCACTGTGCAACTTTAGCGAATTTTGACCCAGATATTCATTTTTGCGACCGCGAAAATGAACAAATTCACCCGATTCGCAGTCAGTTGAGCGTCAGCCCGCCATCGACCACGATCGTCTGGCCGAGCACATAAGCGCTCAAGGGCGAGGCGAGGAACAGCGCGGCCCCCGCCATATCCGCCGGGGTGCCCATACGGTGCAGCGGGATGCGCTGCAGCGCGCCCTCCAGCCGCTTGGGGTGGTCGGTCGTCACCTTGGTCATCTTGGTCGCGACGAAGCCGGGGGCGATGCCGTTGACCCGGATTCCCTCG
>JBGSPZ010000331.1:0-5969 GCA_041738375.1 Parerythrobacter sp.
GTGGCGCAACCGGATCATCGGCAGCGCCCGCTTCCAGGCATGGGCAGCGGGGAGCTGGCTGACCCGCCGAGTCGCGCGCCAGCGTTCGGCCGCGTTGTTCGATCTGGTTGCCGGCTTTACCTATACGCAGACCCTGCTGGCATGCGAGGAAAGCGGCGTGCTCGACCTCCTGCGCGATGACGGGGCTGAGACGGCGCGGCTGGCAAGCAATTGCGGCCTTGCGCCCGATGCTGCGCTTCGCCTGCTGCGCGCTGCGGCGGCGATCGGAATTGTCGAACAAGCCGAAAACGGATTCTGGATGCTCGGCGAGCAAGGTGCCGCCCTGCAAGGGAATGCCGGCGCGAGGGCGATGATCCGGCATCACAAATTGCTCTATTCCGATCTGGCCGATCCCCTCGCCCTGTTGCGCGACAACCGGCGAAGCCCCACCCGGCTGTCGGACTTCTGGACCTATGTCGACCGGAACAGCGTCGGCCCTGCCGACCCGGATCATGCACAATCCTACAGTGCGCTGATGGCCAGTTCCCAGGCGCTGGTGGCGGCGGAAGTCCTGGCGACCGGCGTCTTGCGCAACCAAGCGTCGCTGCTCGATGTGGGGGGCGGATTCGGCGCTTTCGCTTCGCGCGTGGCCGAGATGCACCCGGCCATGAGGATCGGGATTTTCGACCTGCCCGAAGTGCTCGAGCGCGCACCCGCGAGGGTCGATGCGACCCTGCACCCCGGGGATTTCTTCACCGATACCCTTCCCACGGGATACGACTGCATCTCACTGGTCCGCATCCTGCATGACCACGACGATGCGCCCGCGCTCGATCTGCTGCGCAACATTCGCCGCGCACTCGCACCCGGTGCGCAGCTGCTGATCGCCGAGCCGATGGCACAAACGAAAGGCGCGGAACCAATGGGTGACGCCTATTTCGGGCTTTACCTGTGGGCGATGCGATCGGGCCGTCCGCGCACTGCGCAGGACATTCGCACGATGCTCGAGACCGCCGGATTTGCCCGCTCGCGGCAGGTTCGGACCAACCTTCCGGTAATCACCTCGCTGATTGTCGCGACCGCCTGACAGCTAAAGTTGTCATGCTGGATTGACACTATTTAGTGTTCGTCTAAAGTGGCACTGCGGCGAAACAGCTTTGTTCCGTCGCCAGGTCAGAAAAACCATAGGGGAAGGACCTGAGGGATGGATGCACTGGCAGTCATAGTTGAGGCACCGCGGCGCATAGCGCTTCGGACGCTCGACCTGACTCCGCCCGGTCCGTCCGATCTGGTTATCGAATCGCATTGGAGCGGGATCTCGAGCGGCACGGAAAAGTTGCTGTGGACGGGGGAAATGCCGCGCTTCCCGGGCATGGGTTACCCGCTGGTGCCGGGCTACGAGACCGTCGGCCGGGTGGTCGATGCGGGTGCCGAGGTAGAAGCACGGATCGGCGACTGGGTCTTCGTTCCCGGCGCGAATTGCTACACCGATGCTCGCGGGTTGTTCGGCGGAACTTCGCAGCGACTCGTCGTTCCCTCTGCCCGCGCTTTTCCGATTTCCGAGTCGCTCGGTGCCAATGGCATCCTGTTTGCACTCGCCGCCACGGCGCATCATGCGCTGGCCTCCGGCAATCCGCCCGAACTGATCGTCGGGCACGGGGTGCTCGGGCGGCTGCTCGCCCGCATGACTATTGCCGCGGGTGCGCCCGCCCCCATGGTGTGGGACAACAAGGCCTGCCGCCGCACCGGCGCACGCGGGTACGAAGTCATCGCCCCGAAGGACGACGAGCGGCGCGACTACCGCACGATCTACGACGTCAGCGGTTACGCCGACGGACTCGACACGCTGATCGGCAAGCTGGCCAAGGGCGGCGAGATCGTCCTCGTCGGCTTCTACGCCGAACGGCTGAACTTCGCCTTTGCCCCCGCCTTTCTCGCCGAGGCGCGTATGCGCGTCGCCGCCGAGTGGGGGCCGGACGATCTTTCTTCGACGCGCGCAATGATCGAATCGGGCGCGCTCGAAATCGACGGCCTTGTGTCCGACATCCGCCCGGCGGGCGATGCGGCCAAGGCCTATCCCGAGGCGCTGCTCGATCCGGACTGCCTCAAGATGGTACTCGACTGGAGCGAATGCGCATGACCATGCTGGATAGCGATGCGGCCCTGCGTGACGAGGCGGCGATCGAGCCGGACCCCGTTCACACCGGCGAAGTGACCAAGGCAACGCAGGTCATTGCGATTTACGGCAAGGGCGGGAGCGGCAAGAGCTTCGCGCTGTCCAACCTCAGCTACATGATGGCGCAGCAAGGCAAGCGCGTGCTGCTGATCGGCTGCGATCCCAAGAGCGACACCACCAGCCTGCTGTTTGGCGGCAAGAGCTGCCCGACGATCATCGAAACCAGCTCGAAGAAGAAGCTCGCGGGCGAGGAAGTCCGCATCGAGGATGTGTGCTTCCAGCGCGACGGGGTGTTCGCGATGGAACTCGGCGGGCCCGAGGTCGGACGCGGCTGCGGCGGGCGCGGGATCATCCACGGTTTCGAACTGCTGGAGAAGCTCGGCTTCCACGATTGGGGCTTCGACTACGTGCTGCTCGACTTCCTGGGCGACGTGGTGTGCGGCGGCTTCGGCCTGCCGATCGCGCGCGACATGTGCCAGAAGGTGATCGTGGTCGGATCGAACGACCTGCAATCGCTCTATGTCGCCAACAATGTCTGCCAGGCGGTCGAGTACTTCCGCAAGATGGGCGGCAATGTCGGCGTGGCCGGCATGATCGTGAACAAGGACGACGGCACCGGTGAGGCGGCAGCCTTTGCCAAGGCGGTCGACATTCCGGTTCTCTGCGCGATCCCTGCCGACGAGGACATTCGCCGCAAGTCGGCCAATTACCAGATCATCGGAAAGCCCGGCGGGCAATGGAGCGGACTGTTCGAACAGCTCGCCGCCAATGTCGCGCAGGCACCGCCGCGCCAGCCCACTCCCCTCGATCAAGATGGGCTGCTTGGACTGTTTTCGCCTGAAGAGACCGGTCGAGATATCGAGCTCATTCCAGCGACGCAGGCCGACATGCGCGGCGGCACATTCGAACCCAAACCCTCGCTCGAGGTGATCTATGACGAGGTGTAGGGGATGACCGACATCGGCACCCCGGTGCGCGAACGCGATTCGCTCGACCTCGGCGTGCCCGAGCAGGGTGGGTGTTCGAGCGCGGACACCATGCGCGAAGCCGCGCGCAAGGCGGGCAAGAGCGACGTGTTAGACCGCTATGCCGCCGACTACCCACAAGGCCCGCACGACCAGCCGCAGAGCATGTGTCCGGCCTTCGGCAGCCTGCGAGTGGGGCTGCGGATGCGGCGCACGGCAACCGTCCTCTCCGGATCGGCGTGCTGCGTCTACGGCCTGACCTTCACCTCGCATTTCTACGGCGCGCGGCGCACCGTCGGCTACGTTCCGTTCAGTTCCGAAACACTGGTCACCGGCAAGCTGTTCGAGGACATCAAGGAAGCGGTCGAGAATCTAGCCGACCCCGAGAAATACGACACCATCATCGTCACCAACCTGTGCGTCCCCACCGCCAGCGGTGTGCCGCTGCGGCTGCTGGCCGACCAGATCAACGGCGTGCGCATCATCGGGATCGACGTGCCCGGCTTCGGCATCCCGACGCATGCCGAAGCGAAGGATGTGCTGGCGGGCGCGATGCTCAGTTACGCGCGCAAGGAGGTCGAGGCTGGCCCGGTGACCGCGCCGAAGGAGCGTTCCAGCAGGCCGACGGTAACCCTGCTCGGCGAAATGTTCCCCGCCGACCCGGTGGTGATCGGGCAAATGCTCGAACCGCTGGGCCTGGCTGCCGGCCCGGTCGTGCCGACGCGAGAATGGCGCGAACTCTATTCCGCGCTCGACTGCGCGGTGGTGGGCGCGATCCATCCGTTCTACACCGCCAGCGTTCGCGAGTTCGAGGCTGCGGGGCGGCCCATTGTCGGTTCGGCGCCCGTCGGTGTCGACGGCACGCTCGCATGGTTGCAGAGTCTCGGCGACACGCTGGGCCTGCCGCAGGACAAGGTCGACGGTGTGAAGAATGCCATGGCCGGAGCCATCGCAGGCGCGCTCGCAGCCAATCCGATCAAGGGCCGGATCACGGTCTCGGGCTATGAAGGTTCGGAACTGCTGGTCGCGCGGCTGCTGGTCGAGAGCGGGGCGGACGTGCCCTATGTCGGCACCGCCTGCCCGCGCACCCGCTGGTCGGATCCCGATCGCGAGTGGCTCGAAGCCAAGGGCGTGCGGATCAACTACCGCGCCAGCCTCGAGCAGGACATCGCAGCGGTCGAGGAATTCCGCCCTGATCTGGCGATCGGCACCACACCCGTGGTGCAGCATGCCAAGCAGAATGCGATTCCTGCGCTCTATTTCACCAATCTGATCTCCGCCCGTCCGCTGATGGGCCCGGCCGGCGCAGGTAGCCTGGCGCAGGTCGTCAATGCCGCGATGGGCAACAAGGCGCGGATGGACCGGATGAGCGCCTTCTTCGACGAGGTCGGAACAGGTCACGCGGCGGGCGTATGGGAAGAACTTCCGGTCGACCGGCCGAAATTCAAGCAGAAATACGCCGCGCTCAACGAAGCCGCGCGCAAGGCGGCGGAGGCGGTGGGTTCATGAGCCTGGTCCTCGATCATGATCGGGCAGGCGGCTATTGGGGCGCGACCTACGTCTTCACCGCAGTGAAGGGCCTGCAGGTTATCATCGACGGCCCGGTCGGCTGCGAGAACCTGCCGGTCACTTCGGTGCTGCATTACACCGACGGGCTACCGCCGCACGAGTTGCCCATCGTGGTCACCGGGCTGGGCGAGGAAGAGCTCGGCAAGACCGGCACCGAAGGCGCGATGAAGCGCGCCTGGCAGGCGCTCGACCCGGAACTGCCTGCAGTCGTCGTCACCGGCTCGATCGCCGAGATGATCGGCGGCGGGGTTACCCCCGAGGGCACCAATATCAAGCGGTTCCTCCCGCGCACCATCGACGAGGACCAGTGGGAAAGCGCCGACCGCGCGCTCAGCTGGCTGTGGACCGAGTTCGGCCCCAAGAAAGTGCCCGAACGCAAGCCGGTGAGAGAGGGCGAGAAGCCCAAGGTCAACATCATCGGACCCGCCTACGGCATGTTCAACATGGCAAGCGATCTCGCCGAGATCCGCCGCCTGGTCGAAGGGATCGGGGCGGAAGTGGGCATGGTCTTCCCGCTCGGCAGCCATCTCGCCGACGTCCGCCGCCTCGCCGATGCGCAGGCCAACGTGTGCCTCTATCGCGAGTACGGCCGCAATCTGTGCGAACTGATGGAGCGGCCCTATTATCAAGCGCCCATCGGGCTGGAGAGCACGACAAAATTCCTCCGCGTGCTGGGCGAGGAGCTGGGGCTCGACCCGGAACCCTTCATCACCCGCGAAAAGCACACCACCATCAAGCCGCTGTGGGATCTGTGGCGCTCGGTGACGCAGGATTTCTTCGCCACCGCCAGCTTCGGCATCGTCGCGAACGAGACCTATGCCCGCGGGATCCGCAAGTTTCTCGAAGACGACATGGGCCTGCCGTGCAGTTTTGCCTTCAGCCGCAGCGCGGGGATCAAGCCGGACAATGCGGCGGTTCGCGCGGCGATCCACGCCAACCCGCCGCTGGTGGTGTTCGGCAGCTATAACGAACGGATGTACATGGCCGAGTGCGGCGCGCGCGGGACCTACATCCCGGCGAGTTTCCCCGGCGCGGCAATCCGGCGGCACACCGGCACCCCTTTCATGGGCTATTCCGGCGCGACCTACCTGATCCAGGAAGTGTGCAATTCGTTGTTCGACGCGCTGTTCCATATCCTTCCGCTCGGTACCCAGCTCGACGAGGCCGACCCGACCCCCGCCAAGGCGCTCGACAGCCTGCCGTGGGACGAGGACGCCAAAGCCAAGCTCGATGCGCTGGTCGAGGCGCAGCCCGTGCTGGTCCGGATTTCTGCCGCCAAG
>JBGSPZ010000357.1:0-4013 GCA_041738375.1 Parerythrobacter sp.
CAAACCCGTCGCCATCGGCGGCCCCGCGCAATTCCTGCTGGCGCTGGACGCCGTAGTTCTTGGCATCGAGCGACTTCTCGCGGATTGCCTTGCCGGCCTCGTCATCGAGCTTCGACAGCAGCCGGTCGGCATAGGCGCGCGCTTCCTCTTCGGTCTCGCGCACGATTACATGGGCGCGGTAGCCGAATTTGAGCGTGCGGCCATACCTCGCCGCGCGCTCTTTGAGGTCGGCGACATTCTCGCGGACCTTGTCCATGGTGTCGGGCCACATCAGGTAGACGTCGGCGGCTTCCGCCGCGCATTCGCGCGCTTCGTGGCTGAGGCCGCCGAAGTAGAACGGCGGGCACTTGCCGCTGAGCGTGGTGATCCGCGCCGGGTCGAGCTTGAGCTGGTAGAACTCGCCGTCGAAATCGAGATGCTCGCCGTTGAGCAGCGTGCGCACGATCTTCATGATCTCTGTCCCGCGGCGATAGCGCGGGGCGCTCTCCATCGCCTGCCCCGGCATGTCGGAGGAGATGATGTTGACGTTGAGGCGGCCTGCCGTCCTGTCGGCGTTCCAGCCGAGAATGCGGTCGAGCGTGGCAATCCGGCGTGCCAGCTGCGGCGGCCAATCCTCGCCCATCCGGGTCGCCCACAGCAGCTTCATGCGGCTGAGGTAGGGAGCGACGGCGGCGGCGAAGATCGTGGTGTCGACGCCCAACTGATAGCCCGAGGGCAGCAGGATATTGTCGAACCCGCCTTCCTCCGCGCGCAGCACGATGTTGCGGCAATGCTCCCAGCTCGAGGCGAGCTGCGGATCGGGCACGCCGAGGAACTCGTAATCGTCGTCACACAGGGCGGAAAACCACGCGATCTCGCACTGAGGTGTTTGGGGTTGTGTCATCAGGGTAGCCTCTCGCCTCGCGCGGCGACCAGCACCGCGTACCAATCCTGCCGGGTCCAGCGCATGCCGAGCGCCTGCGCGCTTTCGGCAATGCGTTCGGGGCTTTGCGAGCCGATGATCGGGATGATCCCCGCCGGGTGCGCCATCAGCCAGCTATAGGCGGCGACCGAGAGGCTGACACCCTGCTCTTCACCGATGCGGTCGAGCTCGGCGGCGACCGCCTTGTCGCGCACGGTTTCCGGGAAGATCAGCCGTCCGCCACCGAGCGGCGACCATGCAAGCGGGGTCAGGCCCAAACGCATCGCCTGGTCCAACTCGCCGTTCTCGAAGCAGTCGATCCGCAAGGGGCTGATCTCGGGCTGGGTGGCGACCATCGGCGTGTCGAGGAAATGCGCCAGAGCTTCGGTCTGGCCCTGCGTGAAGTTCGAAACGCCAATGCTGCGAATCTTGCCTGCCGAAACCGCGTCTTCAAGCGTGCGCGCAACCTCTTGGGGATGCGCAAGGATATCGGGCCGGTGGATCTGGTAAAGGTCGATCGTCTCGACCTGCATCCGCCGCAGCGAAGCGTCGATCGCGGCCGAAAGATACTCCGCCGACTGGTCATAGGGCAGCGGCGGCATGATCCCGCCCTTGCTCGCCAGCACCATCCGTTCGCGCAAGGCGGGTTCCGCCGCCAGCACTTCGCCGAGCAGCGCCTCGGCATCGCCGAACCCGCCCTCACCATCGAAACCGTAGATGTCCGCCGTATCGAGCAGGGTGATCCCGGCATCGAGCGCGGCATGGACGAGACGCGCCGCTTCGCCAGCGGTCCGGCCGTTCTCGGCCAGCCGCCACATGCCCCAGGCGAGCGACGAGACGGCGATGTCGCTGGTGCCGAGGCGGCGCCATTCGGGTGGGGCGGGCAAGGTGCTCATTCGTATCCCTTCGGTGGCGCAACGGAGGCGCGTTCGATCAATTGGTGTGGCAGGCGCTGGTGGATGATGTCGCCGCCCGAAACGAGGATCTCGGTCGCGGTCCGGGCGAGCTCCGCCATCGGCTGATGGATCGTCGTCAGCGGCGGATAGACGGTGCGCGCCAGCGGGGTGTCGTCGAAACCGACCACCGACAGATCGCGCGGGACTTCGACATTGCGCTCATGCGCCACCGCAAGCACGCCCGCCGCCATATCGTCGTTGGAAGCGAAGATCGCTGTCGGCGGATCGGGCAGGTCGAGCAACTCGCCCCCTGCCCTGATCCCGCTTTCGACATCGAATTCGCCGTCGCGCACCAGTCCCGGTTCGAAGGCGATGCCGGCCCGGTCGAGCGCTCGGCGATAGCCGAACAGACGCTCGTCGCTCGCCATGTGGTTGGGGTGGCCCTTGATGAAGCCGATCCGGCGGTGGCCCTTGTTGATCAGCAGGCTGGTCATGTCGTCGGCGGCCTGGGCATCGTCCATGAACACCGAACTGGTCAGCGCGTGGTTGGTGCCGGGAGAAATCCGCACGAAGGGCGTGTCGAGCGTATCGAGCATCGCCAGCACCGCATCGCAATCGGTCACCGGGCTCGACAGGATGATCCCGTCGACATGCGTCTCCATCACCAGCCCGCGCACCTGGTCGCCGACATCGGGATCGTCGATATCGACCGGCTGGGCGATCAGCCGAATACCCTGCGCCTTGCACGCATCCCAGCAGCCGGTCTGGATCTGAAACATGTAATAGGGGCTGTGATTGTCGTAGATCAGCGCGACCTGGTTCGACTTCGCGCCCGACAGGATGCGCGCCGCGACACTGGGGCGGAAATCGAGTTCCTTCATCGCCCGCTCGATCTTCTCGCGGGTTTCGGCGCGGACATAGGGATGCCCATTGAGCAGGCGGCTGACGGTTTTCACCGCCACCCCGGCGCGCTCGGCAACGTCGCGGATATTCGATCGCTCGCTCATTTGCCCAACACCCCTGCAAGCCCGGCAAACAGCGCCGCATGGGTGCTGCCCGGTCGATAGAACACCGGCGGCGCGCCGATCGGGGCGGCAATTGTGTGCGTTCCTGGCGCGAAGTCCTCAGCTGTCCAGCAATGCCGCCACGGCGCATCGCCGGGAAGCACAACCTCGCGCCGGTCCGCGCCTTCCTCGATCACGGGCGCAACCAGCAGGTCGGGACCGTAGAGATACTGGTCCTGCACTGCAAACAGCTCGGGACTGTCGGGGTATTCGAGGAACAGCGGGCGCTGGAGCGGCAGGCCGGTCTGCGCCGCTTCGCGGCACAGCGTGCGGACGTAGGGCGCGAGATGCTCATGGACCCGGCTCCAGCGCGCGAAGCAGGCGAGCAGTTCGGGCGTGCTGTCATACTGGAGGTTCTCCACGGGCCGGTTGCCTTCGTGGCTGCGCATCACCGGGGCGAAGGCCGCGAGCTCGCACCAGCGCATCAGCAGCTCCTCGGTCCGGACATTGCCGTGGAGCGAGGTGTAGCCGCCGCAGTCCGCATGGCTGTAGGCATTGCCGACGAGCCCGGCCGAGAGCGCGGCGGTGATCACCGTGCCGATCCCGTCATGGCGGGTGAAGTCGACGCACTGGTCGCCCGCCCACAGCAAGGGGCAATGCGCCTGCACGCCTGAAAAGCCAGCGCGCATGAAGAACAGCGCATCGCCGGTCTTGCCCCGGCTGGCGACCGCGCGGGCGTTCACCTCGGCCCATTGCACCGGATAGAGGTTGTGCGCTTCCATTGGGTCCGACCCGTCGGCGAGCCGCAGGCCGGTGGGGAGATACTCCCCGAAGTCGGCCATCCATCCGGCGATACCCCGGTCGAGCATTTCGCGTCCGATGATCCGCTCGGCGAACCACACGCGGGTCTCTTCGCGGGTAAAATCGAGCACCCCGCAGTCGAACTCGCCGAAATCGACCAGATGCGGTGCGTCGCGATCCGGCGCGAGGCAGAAATGCCCGCCTTCGGCAGCCTCGGCGAACAATTCGCCATCGACCGCGAGATAGGGGTTCACATAGGCGAGGAACCGGATGCCGCGTTGGGCCAGCTCGGCGATGCGGGCTTCGAGATCGGGAAAACGCTCTGCGCTGCGCGCTCCGAGATGCCAGTCCCAGAACAACCGCCGCCCGAAGCTCGTCTGGCGGACACCGGCCCAGTCCTCGCACCACAGC
>JBGSPZ010000415.1:0-15517 GCA_041738375.1 Parerythrobacter sp.
CCGACCGTGCTCGGCGCGCCGTTCCATGCTCCGGCAGAGCTCTATCGCGACGCAACCTTCCGCGAAGGCTTCCGGCATGTCGGGGCGCTGGGACTGACCTTCGACGCCTGGGTGCTCGAACCGCAGATCGGCGACGTGACCGATCTCGCGCGCGCATTCCCCGACCAGCCCATCGTGCTCGACCATTGCGGCACGCCGCTCAACATCGCGAGCTATCGCGGGACGCTCCATGAGAACTTCGACCGCTGGCGGCGCAGCATCCACGAACTGGCAGAATGCCAAAACGTCTCGGTCAAGCTCGGCGGGCTGGCGATGGCCTTCTGCGGCATGCCCGAGGATGGCCCTGCCAAAGGCCACGGCTCGGAGCACCTCGCGGCGCTGTGGCGGCCCTATATCGAGACCTGCATCGAGGCCTTCGGGCCGCAGCGCGCCATGTTCGAGAGCAATTATCCGGTCGATCGCTGGGGTGCGAGCTATCCGGTGCTGTGGAACGCGTTCAAGCGGATCACCCGGCATCACTCGGCGGATGAGAAGGCAGCGCTCTATGCTGGCAACGCCGCGCGGTTCTATGGAATCGAGGACCTCCTTCCGTAACGTCAGTCTCGACAGCGCCTGCACCGCTGCATAGGCACAGATCGAGTTTCGGATTGCCACGGAGTTTGCCCGCCTTATGCCGACCACCCTGCCCGCCCCGTTCGACCGCTTGCGCCTCCCGGTCATCGGCTCGCCGCTGTTCATCATCTCGGGTCCGGACCTCGTCATCGCGCAGTGCAAGGCGGGGATCATCGGCTCGTTTCCGGCATTGAATGCCCGGCCCTCGGGTGTGCTCGACGAATGGCTCCACCGGATCACCGAGGAACTGGCGGCGCACAACCGCGACAACCCCGACCGCCCGGCGGCGCCCTATGCGGTCAACCAGATCGTCCACAAGTCGAACGACCGGCTGGAAGAGGACATGGAGGTCTGCGCCAAGTGGCAGGTGCCGATGGTCATCACCTCGCTCGGCGCGCGGGAGGATATCTTCAGCGCAGTGCGCGGCTGGGGCGGGATCACTCTGCACGACGTGATCAACGACCGTTTCGCGCGCAAGGCGATCGAGAAGGGCGCGACCGGGCTGATCCCTGTGGCGGCCGGCGCGGGCGGCCATGCGGGCGTCCAGTCACCGTTCGCGCTGATGCAGGAAATCCGCAGCTGGTTCGACGGGCTGGTCGCGCTGTCGGGCTCGATCGCGCATGGCCGTTCGGTGCTCGCGGCGCAGGCGATGGGGGCGGACTTCGCCTACATCGGCTCGCCCTGGATCGCGACGGTCGAAGCCAATGCCGACCAGGCCTACAAGGACGAGATCGTCGCCAGCAACGCGGCCGATATCGTTTATTCCAACCTGTTCACCGGGGTGCACGGCAACTATTTGCGCGGTTCGATCGTCAAGGCCGGGCTCGACCCGGACAATCTCGAGGTAAGCGATCCGAGCAAGATGAACTTCGGCAGCGGCGGCAACACCAAGGCCAAGGCGTGGAAGGATATCTGGGGCTCGGGACAGGGCGTGGGCATGGTCAAAGCGGTCGACACCGTGGCCGACCGCGTCGCGCAGTTGGAGCAGGAGTATCGCGCGGCGAAGGAGGAACTCGCCGCCAAATCCTAGGTTCCTGACCCTAGCAGGTCACCCCCACCGGGCGCGAACGAAGCGGCCATTGGCAGATGGCTCGAGACGGATCGGGCCACCATCAGGCGCGGTAACGGCTTCGATTTGCTCCAGCCGCCCGGCAAGCGCGAGGTGGCCGGCAAGGATTGCCGCCAATGCTTCCGCCTCCTCGGGATTCCACGGCAATGGCGGTTCGAGGCGCAGTTCCTGCCCGGTGAAATGCGCAAGACCGATGCTGTGGATTCCGCCGTCAAGCGATGGGTTGAAGGCGATCAGGCTTCGCGTCGGGAAGGCGCTGCGGCCGACCCACTGGCGAATGCTTGCGCGGAAGACATCGGCACCAACGGCCAGCATCGCTGGGGGCCAGACGAAGGCACAGCATTGCGGCAGGGCCTCCCCGAGGATCATCCCGCATTCCATCCAGCCGCGCACAATCGGCAGAACCGACTGCCCCGCCGCGACATGCGGTCCGAGCCTGAGTACGATGGATTCGTGATTCGCCAGACCATCCTCATGGCCGCATCCGAGCATATATCGCCAGATGGGGGGTTCCGCTGCGGGCCCTTCCGCCAATCCCGTCAGGTCGAAGGTCAAGGAGCCCGACTGCAATTCGGCGCCTGCCGTCCCCCGTGCATCGAGGGCCGGAAGCGGACAGGAGATCGTGAGCGCCGAATGCTGGCGTAAAGCTGTTTCCAGCATTGCCAGCGTCGGCCTTTCCCCGGGCGCGAATAGCAGATGGAGGCCGACCGGCCCATGCGATGTCAGATCGTCTGCACGGTTGTCGATGGCCGCGCTCCTTCCCTCGACCTCGCTATACACTTGGCGCGATTCGCGGCGCAGGTCGAGTCCCGGAAAAGGCAATGATCCGAACCGGATGCACTTGCGCCTTCAACGCCTAGAAAATTCCCAGCCGCATGCCTTCGGCGAGGCCCGCGCCGAGTTCCTGCGCAACCTTCAGCTGTTCGCCGGTCAAAGTCTTGGGTGCGAGGATCACCTCCGGTGTCTGCGCCGCAGTATTGACGATCAGCGGGTCGGCCACCCGCCGCAAGCGCCAGCCTTTCGCGATCCGGTCGATCTGCCTCTGCGCCCCTCCACCATCCGAACCGGCAGCGATCGCGGTGGCATAGGGCCGTCCTTCGATCCGGCCCAGCACCGGATAGTAGCAGCGGTCGAACATCTCCTTCATTTCGCCGGACATGCTGGCAAGGTTTTCGGGGCAGACGAAAAGATAGGCTGCAGCCGCCAGCAGATCGGCGGGCGCAATATCGCCTGCCCGCTTCAGCCAGGCCATGTCTCCTGCCGCTTCCGACGCTGCACGGGCAATGGCTTCGCTCGCGCCCGTGCGGCTGTGCCAAGCGATCAGGAGGCGGTTGTCGGATGAACTCATAATGCGGACGTCCGCTGCCCGCTTTCGATTGTCAATCGCCGCGCCTTTGCGCCAGCGCGCCTGGCGGTGTATCGCCGGGTCATGGCATCGCGCACCCAGTCCCCCGTCTTCGGCATCACCCGCTCGCTTTCCGGCAAGGCATGGCACTGGCGCGGCGGCAACATGGACCTTGGCGATGGACCGGCAGACGGCCTCGACGACATCACCACCCAGTTGCTGCTGGCACGCGGGGTCGCGCGGGAGGATCTCGACCGCCAGCGGAACCCTACTCTGCGTGGTTTCCTGCCCGACCCGTCGCTGTTCCGCGATATGGACCATGCAGCCGAACGGATCGCGCAGGCTGTCCTCTCCGGCGAGAAGATGACGATCTACGGCGACTACGACGTCGACGGCGCGACGAGCGCAGCACTGCTCGTTCGCCTGCTGCGCATGCTCGGGACGGAAGCGCACTATTATATCCCCGACCGCCTGCTCGAAGGCTATGGCCCGAGCGGGGAAGCGCTGGTCCGGCTTGCCGACCAGGGCTCGACGCTGATCGTGACCGTCGACTGCGGGGCGATGGCGTTCGAGGCGCTCCAGATGGCGCATGATGCCGGGGTGGACGTGATCGTGGTCGACCACCACAAATGCGCCGCCGAGCTTCCCAAGGCGGCCGCGCTGGTCAATCCCAACCGTCTGGACGAAGGGGACGAGGCGGCCGCGCACGGACATCTGGCCGCGGTCGGGGTGGCGTTCCTGCTCGGTGTGGCGCTGATCCGGACCCTGCGGGGAAGGGACTATTTCGCCACCTGGCAGGAACCGGATTTGCGTTCGCTGCTCGATCTCGTCGCGCTCGGCACCGTGGCGGACGTCGCGCAATTGCACGGGCTGAACCGGGCTTTTGTGGCGCAGGGCCTGAAGGTCATGGCAAAGCGCGACAACATCGGCATGGCGGCATTGATCGACGCAAGCCGGCTGAAACGCGCTCCAGTCTGCAGCGACCTCGGCTTCGCGCTTGGCCCGCGCATCAATGCGGGCGGGCGGGTCGGCGAATCGACGCTGGGCGCGCGATTGCTGACCACCGAGGATCCGGAAGAGGCGCGGCAAATCGCGGCGCAACTCTCCGCGCTCAATGAAGAACGTCGCGCGATCGAAGCGGCAGTGCAGGAAGCTGCTGAAGAACAGATCGCCCAGCAGCACAACCGCTCGGTCGCCGTGCTCTCGGGGATCGGCTGGCATCCCGGGGTGATCGGGATCGTTGCCGGACGCATCAAGGAAAAGACCGGCAAGCCGTCGCTGGTGATCGCGCTCGACGAGGAGACGGGCCAAGGCAAGGGCTCGGGCCGGTCGATCGCCGGGGTCGACCTTGGCGCTGCGATCATCGCCGCGCGTGCGTCGGGCATGCTCGTCGCAGGCGGAGGGCACGCGATGGCGGCGGGTCTCACGATCGATGCTGCGCGCCTCGATGAGTTCTCCGACTGGCTCGACGACAGGTTGGCGAAGGCGGTGTCCAGCGCCCGCGGATTGCAGGCGCTCAAGATCGACCTTGCGGTGGCGCCGCGCGGCCTTTCGCCGCAACTGGTCGAGACGCTCGAACTGGCCGGGCCCTATGGCGTGGGCTGGCCTGGCCCGAAGATCGCGGTCGGACCGGTCAGGCTGATCAAGAGCGACATCGTGGGGACCGACCACCTGCGGCTGATCGTTGGCGGCGAGGATGGCGGTTCGCTCAAGGCGATCGCCTTCAGGTCCGCCCAGACCGAGTGGGGGCAGGCCTTGCTGCACGGCGCGCAGGGCCGGAAGCTGTGGCTCGCAGGCCGTGCAAAGATCGACGACTGGGGCGCAAGACCGGCTGCGGAACTGCATCTGGAGGATGCGGCGTGGGCCGACTGATCCTAAATCCCGCGACGAGGCTTGACGTGGACCCGACACGCCCCTAATTGCGCCGCCACGCCACCGACCCGGCAACGGGATGGCCCCTTCGTCTAGCGGTTAGGACGCGGCCCTTTCACGGCTGAAACACGGGTTCGATTCCCGTAGGGGTCACCATCGGTGGCGTTGCCGTTTCCGCTGCCCACGCGCGCGGGACAGATGGCCCCTTCGTCTAGCGGTTAGGACGCGGCCCTTTCACGGCTGAAACACGGGTTCGATTCCCGTAGGGGTCACCAGCCAGCCTGAACGCAAAAAAAATTGCTGCCGAGGTAGAACGCTTCACCGCCACTGGCTAAGGGCGCGGAGATGCAAACGCGCGGTGCTTTCCCTTGGGCCGGATCAACCTTGGCTCTCGCCACGGTGGCCGTCCTGTTCGGCACGACCGGTGAAATGCTGCTTTCAGCTGCGGTGCTGTTTGTCTGGATCTGCACCCTGTGGCTGGCGCATTGGACCCCGCCCGAGGTGCAGCGGGTGACGGAAGTCGAGGCCTATGATGTCCAGCGGGTTTCGCGGCTGATCGAAAACTCGGGCGCACCGATCCTGATCACCAATCGCAACCGGATCGTGGTCGCCAACCAGATAGCGCGCAGGGTCCTTGGCGACCATGTGATCGAGCAGGATGCGAGGGTCGCATTCCGCCAGCCCGAGGCTATCGCGTTGATCGACGAGCGCACGACCGGCAGGGCACGAATTCGCGGCGTCGCCCGGCGGCGCGACGTATGGCTGTTCAACCGGCAGCAGCTCGATGACGACCTGGCGGTAATCGAACTCATCAACCAGACTGCCGAGGAAGACATCAGCCGCGCCCATACCGACTTCGTTGCCAATGCCAGCCACGAGCTGCGGACTCCGCTGGCGTCGATCATCGGCTATGTCGAAACCCTGCTTGAAGACGAGCCTCCGGCAACGCCGGAAATCCGCCAGAAATTCCTCGGCACCATCCTGAACGAGGCTAACCGGCTGCAAGGCCTGGTCAGCGATCTGATGTCGCTTTCACGGATCGAAGCCGAAAAGCACGACCGCCCGCAGGAACTCGTTCCGCTCAGGCCATTGATCGAGAAAGCGTCGATCGACGCGGCCGGGCTTGAGCGGCAGGCCCGGCTCGACTTCCAACTTCATGTCGATCCGACGGTATCGGGCGATCCGCGTCAGCTCGAGCAACTGGTGCGTAACCTGGTCGACAATGCGCTCAAATACGGCGATCCCGCCGAACCTGTAACGATCGAGTTGGGGACCACCGATAGCGGCGAAGCGAAGCTGGCGGTCATCGATCGCGGTGACGGTATTGCCAAGGAACACCTGCCCCATCTCACCCGGCGGTTCTACCGCACCGATCCGGGGAGGAGCCGGGCGTCGGGCGGCACAGGCCTCGGGCTAGCCATCGTCAAACATATCGTGGAGCGCCACGCAGGCCGGCTCGACATCACCAGCCAGCAGGGTCAGGGGAGTGTTTTCACCGTTCGCATCCCGCTGCATGAGGGCTCGTTGCGATCCTTGTAATATTTGCGTCACAAAACTTCCACAGGGGGCCGTTAGGTGGCTATGGCCCTTCCCAAGATTCGCGAGCAACAGCGATCCAACCAAACTCGGACAGACCGACCTTGCAACAGACGGCCCCCAAGACTGCATCAGCGCTCGGTGCCTCCGGCTCCGGCACGGAGGCCTGATTGTCGGTATCCGTCCTGTTCCTGCTCGCGCTGGGCCTGGGGCTAGCCGGCTGGATTGCCGGGCGCGCGCGTGCGTGGGCGTTCCGGAAGGTTGCGCCTGACGGGCGATTGACGTCTTTGCCGAACTACCATGCATGGTACGTCGCGCTGTGGATCGCTGTCCCGGTCGCGTTATTCGCCATCATATGGTCCGTCACTGCGCCGTCACTCATCCTGCAGTCGGTCCTTTCGACCCCCGAAGCCTCGCAGCTGCCCGCATTCGGCTTCCAGCGCGACAATATCCTGCGGGAAGCCCAGGCGGTGGCATCGGGCGCAGCCCCGGCGGTGTTCAACGAAGCGGCCAAGCCCCTGATCGAACCGTTCCGCGATGCAATGGCGCAGTATAATCTGATGGGTTTCGCCGCTGCGCTGGTGATCGCCTTCCTTGCCGGTGCTTTCGCCTATCTCAGGCTCAAGCCCGATTTTGGCGCCCGCACCCGGGTGGAGCGGGCGGTCATGTTCGCCCTGCTCCTTGCCTCGCTCGTCGCCATTCTCACGACACTTGGTATCGTCGCCAGCCTCGTGTTCGAAACCGTGCGTTTCTTCGGCATGGTCAACCCGATCGATTTCCTGTTCGGCACGCAGTGGAACCCCGATCCGATGAGCAGCGCGGACAACCCGGATCCGGCGCGCTACGGGGCAATTCCGCTGTTCTGGGGCACGATCTTCATCGGCGCGATCATCGCGATGATCGTCGCGATCCCGCTCGGGCTGATGAGCGCGATCTATCTGTCGCAATATGCCGACCCCCGGCTACGCAAATGGGTCAAGCCGGCACTCGAGATTCTCGCCGGTGTGCCGACGGTGGTTTATGGGTACTTCGCTGCCCTCACCGTAGCCCCGATGATACGGGATTTTGCGCAATCGATCGGTATCGCCAGCGCATCGAGCGAGAGCGCACTCGCTGCTGGGATCGTGATGGGGGTGATGATCATCCCGTTCGTTTCCTCGATGGCGGACGATTCCATCGCCGCGGTGCCTTCGGCGATGCGCGACGGAAGCCTTGCGATGGGCGCGACACGATCGGAGACGATCAGGCGCGTGCTGATTCCGGCGGCGCTGCCGGGCATCGTGGCGGGGATCATGCTCGCGATCAGCCGCGCAATCGGCGAGACTATGATTGTGGTCATGGCAGCATCGACCGCTGCCAATCTGTCGGCGAATCCGTTCGATTCGATGACGACCGTCACGGTCCAGATCGTTGCCATGCTGACCGGCGAAGCGAGTACCGAGCATCACACCACACTGAGCGCCTTCGCTCTCGGATTCGTGCTGTTTCTCGTCACCCTCTCGCTTAACTTCATCGCCCTGCGTGTCGTGAGGAGGTTCCGCGAAGCCTATGAGTAATCTCACGCCCCCGACCCGCACCCCGGCTTTCGAAGCGCGCCTGCGCAAGCGCTACGCGTCAGAACGGCGGTTCAAGCTGCTCGGACTTGGCGCCATCGTGTTTTCGGTCGGGGTGCTCGCGATCCTGCTGTTCAACATGGCGTCGAACGGCATCGGCGGCTTCCAGCGGACCGAACTCGCGGTCCCGATCGACCTCGCCCAGAGCGGAATCTCGACCGACCCGGCCGTCTTGGCGCAGCCGGGAGCGATCCAGAGCCTCGAAGCCCAGGGGTTGCCGGAGACCGTCGCCATGAGCGCGGTTCAGGCGCTAGGTCCGAAGGGTGCGGAGGAACTCAATCCGAGCGCCTGGCGTGAGGTGGCGGAGGCGCTGGTCGACGATCCGTCGCTCGCCACCCGGTCCGAAACCTTCTGGCTTCCTGCAACCCGCGGGCTTGCTGCCGCGCATGGCGGCGGAGGCTCGCCTGAGCTGCAAGCCGTCGCCCGGGAACTCGCGGCCTCGGGCAAGATCGAGCGCAATTTCGACGGCGGGTTCCTGACCCGCTCGGATGCGACCGATCCGCAGGCAGTCGGCATCTGGGGCGCGCTCAAGGGTTCGATGCTGACGATGATCGTCACCCTACTGCTCGCCTTTCCGATCGGGGTGATGGCCGCGCTCTACCTCGAAGAATACGCGCCTCGGAACCGCTGGACCGATGCAATCGAACTGTCGATCAACAACCTTGCAGCGGTCCCTTCGATCATTTTCGGTCTGCTCGGCCTCGCGGTTTTCCTGTTCCTCTTCCCGAGCCTGCGATCGGCGCCGGTTATCGGCGGCATGACGCTCGCGCTGATGACTATGCCGGTGATCGTCATCTCCGGGCGCAATGCGATCAAGGCGGTGCCGCCATCGATCCGCGACGGCGCACTGGCGATCGGCGCATCGCCGATCCAGGTCGTGTTCCACCACGTCCTCCCGCTGGCCCTGCCCGGCATCCTGACCGGCACCATCATCGGCATGGCGCGCGCTTTGGGCGAAACCGCGCCGCTGCTGATGATCGGCATGCGCGCCTTCGTCGCAACGCCGCCTGATGGTTTCACTTCCCCTGCCACGGTCCTGCCGATGCAGATTTTCCTGTGGTCGGACGAAATCGATCGCGGCTTCGTCGAACGGACATCTGCCGCTATTATCGTGCTTCTGCTGTTCCTCCTCGCGATGAACGGCCTCGCCATCTACCTGCGCAACAAGTTCGAGAAAACCTGGTGACCCGAGTCCACGACAACCTTGAACCGGCCGAAGCCAAGATGGCGGCAAACCACGTGTCCGTTTTTTACGGCGACAAGGTGGCGATCGACGACGTCTCGATCGAGATCCCCAACGAATATGTCACCGCCTTCATCGGCCCGTCGGGCTGCGGCAAGTCGACCTTTCTGCGCTCGCTCAACCGGATGAACGACACGATCCCGTCGGCCCGGGTCGAAGGCGAGATCACCCTCGACGGCGATGATATCTACAAGTCGGGGATGGATGTCGTGCAATTGCGCGCGCGGGTCGGCATGGTGTTCCAGAAACCCAACCCGTTCCCCAAGTCGATCTACGAGAATATTGCCTATGGCCCCAAGATTCACGGCCTCGCGACCGGCAAGGCGGAACTCGATGAGATCGTCGAGCAATCGCTCCGCCGTGCGGGTCTGTGGGAAGAGGTCAAGGACCGGCTCGAAGACAGCGGCACCGCGCTTTCCGGCGGGCAGCAGCAGAGGCTGTGCATCGCGCGTGCAATTGCGGTCGACCCCGAAGTCATCCTGATGGACGAGCCCTGCTCCGCGCTCGATCCGATCGCCACCGCGAAAATCGAGGAACTGATCGACGACCTCAGCGGGCGCTATGCGATCGTCATCGTCACCCACTCGATGCAGCAGGCGGCGCGAGTTTCGCAGCGGACCGCCTTCTTCCACCTCGGAAAGATCGTGGAATATGGTCGCACTTCTGACATATTCACCACCCCGCTCGAGCAGCGGACCCAGGATTACATTACAGGACGGTACGGTTGATGTCGGAACATACGGTCAAAGCCTTCGATGAGGACATTACCCGGCTGCGCGGCCTGATCGCGGAGATGGGCGGCCTGGCCGAACTGTCGATCCAGGAAGCCCTCGACGCAATGATCCGCGGTGACGACGAACTGGCCGAAGGCGTCATCCTGCGCGACAAGAAGATCGACGCGATCGAGGCAGAGGTCGACAAGCTCGCTGTCCGCATCATCGCACTGCGCGCACCGATGGCGGACGATCTGCGCGAAGTCATCGCCGCGCTCAAGATCGCCGGGGTGGTCGAGCGGATCGGAGACTATTCGAAGAACATCGCCAAGCGCGTCGGCAAGATCGAGGGTCGGGGCACATTCGAACCCCTCACCCTGCTCCCCGCGATGGGCGAGATCGCGGCCGAGATGGTGCATGATGTGCTGACCGCCTACGCCGCGCGCGATCCCGTGCTGGCCAGGGAAGTGATTGCGACCGACGAGAAGGTCGATGCCTTTTACAACAGCATTTTCCGCAACGTCGTCAGCTATATGGTCGAGAATCCGAAACTGATTTCGAGCGCGGCGCAGCTGCTGTTCGTGGCCCGCAACATCGAGCGCATCGGCGACCACGCGACCAATGTCGCCGAGATGGTGCATTTTGCAGCCACCGGAGCCTATCCGCCCGACGCAGATGGTGCGTGACATTTTCTTGTCGTGAAGCCGTAACAATACTGGTGCGGTAAGGGGGCGAACGAATCGAGGCCCGCACGTCATGCCCAACGCCAAACTCCTGCTTGTCGAAGATGATCCGGCGCTGTCGGAACTGCTCGAGTTTCGCTTCGCCAACGAGGGTTACGACGTGCGGGTCACCGCCGATGGCGACGAAGCGCTCGTGCTGGCGGCCGAGGATATCCCCGATCTCATCATCCTCGACTGGATGATCGAAGGCACCAGCGGGATCGAGGTGTGCCGCCGCCTGCGCCGGGCGAAGGAAACCGCGCATGTGCCGATCATCATGCTCACCGCGCGCGAGGCGGAGGATGACCGTATTCGCGGGCTCGAAACCGGGGCCGACGATTACCTGACCAAGCCGTTCAGCCCGCGCGAACTGCTCGCTCGTGTCGCAGCGGTGATGCGGCGGATTCGCCCCGCTCTTGCCGGGGAGTCGATCGAGGTCGGCGATATCCGGCTCGATCCGGTGGCGCACAAGGTCGAACGGCGCGGCCGCACGCTCCAGCTCGGCCCGACCGAATACCGCCTGCTCAAGTTTTTCATGGAGAGCCCGGGCCGGGTGTTCAGCCGCAACCAGCTGCTCGACGGGGTGTGGGGTACCGGCAGCGATATCGAGCTGCGCACCGTCGACGTCCATATCCGCCGCCTGCGCAAGGCGATCGAGATGGACAGCGCGAAGGATCCGATCCGCACCGTGCGTTCGGCCGGCTACGCGCTCGAAAGCTGAGCCTTAGAGCACTTTCCGAGCAATCCGGATCATCCTGACGGAGCCGATTTTGGCACAGCGCGAGGCGAGAGGAGGGAGCCATGCTGAAGCATGGTGACCGACGATCAACGTGGCTCTGGGCCAAAATCGGCCCGCCCCGCTGGGTTCGCGACAAGAAGCCCGCTGGCTTCGTCGCGGCCCTTGCAGGGGCCACCAGCCCCTGCTGCGCGCCACTCCTGTCCAGCGGGCTTCCTGTCGCGATCAGGGTGACCCGGATTGCTCGGAAAGTGCTCTAGTGAAAATCGCGTGACTTGGGGATGATCCGCACGTCGCGCGGATGGCCCTGGTGATAGCCGCATTCGCGATTGCCCGGCGGCGGTTCCTGCCATGGCTCGACCGGGCTGTAGGGATCGTCCTTTCCCTCACGCAGATCGTCGCGCGGATTGGCCTTGCCCGAGGGCAGCGGCGAATTGACATGATCCGCCCGGGCGAGCGGGGCATTGAGCATATCCTCCGACAGGCGATGGAGCTCGTGGCTCGCATCGGTCATGTGCTGGGCGATGACGTGGATCACCTCATCGTCGTATTCAACCCGGCCGCGCACCTCCATCAGACGTGATCCCATCACCACACGGCGTTGTTTTTCCTTGAGATCGGGCCAGACTACGAGGTTGATCACCCCAGTCTCATCCTCCAGCGTGATGAAGCACACGCCCTTGGCGCTGCCGGGTCGCTGGCGGATCAGCACCACGCCCGCCACCTGCACCGTCGAGCGAAACTTGCGATCCCGCAGGTCGCAAGCGCGCACGAAGCCGCGCTCCGCCAGCGCCGGGCGCAGGAACGCCATCGGATGCGCCTTCAGGCTGAGGCGGGTGGTCTGGTAATCGGCGACCACTTCTTCGCTGAGCGGCATGGTAGGGAGCATGGTGGGCCTACGCTCCGCCCCCTCCTCGCGTTCCTGCGCGGCGCGGAACAGCGGCAGGTCGGGCGCGGAGACAAGGCTGCGCGCATCCCACAAGGCCTGACGGCGCGACAGCCCAAGGGATCCGAAACAATCCGCACTCGCAAGCCGTTCGACATGCGCCGGGCCAATGCCTGCACGATCCCGCAGCGTCATGACGTCATCGAAAAGCCCCTGATTTTCGCGGCTTTCTATCAACCGGGCGGCGACATATTCGGGCAAGCCGTCGACCTGCCGCAGCCCGAGGCGGAGAGCGATGTGGCGGTCAAGCCGACCCTTCTCCGCGTCTCCGCGTGAATCCACAACCTCCAGCGTGCAATCCCATTGCGAGTGATTGACGTCGGCCGGCAGCACCGTAACCCCATGTTCCCGCGCATCGCGGACAATCTGCGCCGGGGCGTAGAAGCCCATCGGCTGCGAGTTGAGCAGCGCACAGCCGAACGCCGCCGGGAAATGGCATTTGAGCCAGCTGCTGACATAGACCAGATGCGCGAAGCTCGCCGCGTGGCTTTCGGGGAAGCCGTATTCGCCGAAGCCGCGAATCTGGTTGAAACAGCGCTGCGCGAAGTCGCGGTCGTAGCCGCGCGCGACCATCCGCTCGACCATCATGTCCTGCAGTTCGTCGACCATGCCGCGGCTGCGGAAGGTCGCCATCGCCTTGCGCAACCGGTTCGCCTCGAGACTGGAGAATTTCGCCGCGTCGAGCGCGATCTTCATCGCCTGCTCCTGGAAGATCGGCACGCCCAATGTGCGCCCGAGAATGCTCGACAGCTCGTCGGGCGGGCCATGTTCCGGGCTCGGCGCCGGGATGATCACCCTCTCCGCCCCGCGGCGGCGCTTGAGATAGGGGTGGACCATGTCGCCCTGGATCGGGCCGGGGCGGACGATCGCGACCTGGATCACGAGATCGTAGAACTCGCGCGGGCGCAGGCGCGGGAGCATGTTCATCTGCGCGCGGCTTTCGACCTGGAACACGCCGAGCGAGTCGCCCTTGCGTAGCATGGCGTAGGTTTCCGGGTCCTCGCGCGGGACAGTGGCCAGTTCGAGTCGCCTTTCGTGATGGATTTCAAGCAGATCGAGGCATTTCCTTATGCAGGTCAGCATGCCGAGCGCGAGCACGTCGACCTTGAGGATGCCGAGCGCCTCGATATCGTCCTTGTCCCATTCGATGAAGCTGCGATCAGGCATCGCCCCGTTGCCGATCGGCACGGTTTCGCTCAGCGCGCCTTCGGTGAGGATAAACCCGCCGACATGCTGCGACAAATGGCGCGGCATTCCAATCATTTGTTCGGTCAGCTTGAGAACCCGGAGTAGATGCGGATCGGTCACATCCATGCCGGTTTCGGCGACATGCGCCTCGCCGATCTCGCGCCCCCACCCGCCCCATACGGTCCTGGCGAGCGCGCTGGTCACATCTTCGCTCAGCCCCATCGCCTTGCCCACCTCGCGGATCGCCATCCGCGGGCGATAATGGATCACCGTGGCGCACAGCCCGGCGCGGTGGCGGCCGTATTTGCGATAGAGATACTGGATCACCTCCTCGCGCCGTTCGTGCTCGAAATCGACGTCGATATCGGGCGGCTCCTTGCGCTCTTCGGAAATGAAGCGGTCGAACAGCAGCGCGTGCTTGGCCGGATCGACGCTGGTGATGCCGAGGCAATAGCAGACCGCCGAATTGGCCGCGCTCCCCCGCCCCTGGCACAGGATCGGCGGATCCTGCCCGCGCGCGAAATCGACGATATCCTTGATGGTGAGGAAATAGCGCGCGAGATCGAGCTTCGCGATCAGCGCGAGCTCGCGCACCAGCGTCGCCTGCACGCTTTCCGGCACGCCCGAGGGATAGCGCCCCTGCGCGCCTTCGAAGGTCGACTTTTCAAGGAATTGCTGCGGCGTCATGCCGTCTGGGTAGATTTCTTCGGGGTATTCGTAGCGCAGTTCCTCGAGGTCGAAGGCGCAAGCATCGGCCACTGCGCGCGCCGCCGCGATGGCATGGGGCCAGCGTTCGAACAGGCGGCACATGGTCTCGGGCGGTTTGAGGTAACGCTCGCCGTTGCCGTGCAACAGGTGCCCCGCCTTCGCCACGGTCGTCTTGTGGCGGATCGCGGTCATGACATCCTGCAGCGGGCGGCGCTGGGGCGTGTGATAATGGACATCGTTGGTGGCGAGCAGCGAGAGGCCGTTCGCCTTCGCCAGCGCGTCGAGCCGGTCGATCCGGGCGATATCGTCCCCGCTGTGGAGATAGCTCGCGGCGAGGTGGCGCAGCGTGGGGAGCTGCGCTGCGAGATGGGGGAGGATTTCGGGAAAGGAGAGGGTGGCGGAGATTATGCCATGGTCCTTCGAGACGGGCCTTCGACTGCGCGCCTCCGGCGCTTCGCTCAGTCCCTCCTCAGGATGAGCGGTCTCCTTCTCCCCACCGCTCATCCTGAGGAGTGGCTGAGGAGCCGCAGAGCGGCGTCCCGAAGCCACGTCTCGAAGGACCGGAAACGGCACCACATTGCTCGGCACCGCGATGGTGAAGCGCTGTTCCAGATCGCGCGGCGGGAGCAGGATCAGCTGCACATCCTCGGCATGGTCGGCCAGCATTGTCAGTGAGATGTCGCACACACCCTTCTCCTGCCATTCGCCGTCGAGCGTCTGCATCCGTCCGGCCGAGATCAGGCGGCACAGGCGCCCGTAGGCCGCGCGGTTCTTCGGATAGGCGAGGAAGGCGATGCCTTCGACGGTCTCTACCCTGCAACCGATAAGTGGTTTCAATTTCAGCGTTTTCGCTTCGGTATGGAGACGCACGACCCCGGCCATGGTGTTGGCATCGGCGATCCCGAGCGCGTCGTAGCCGAGCGCCCGTGCGGTCATCGCCAGGTCGACCGCATCGCTTGCCCCGCGCAGGAAACTGAAGCAGCTGACCACCCCCAGCTCGACGAAGGGCGCGCGCGGAGGCGGATCGATCAGGTCGGGATCGAGTTCGATCCGGCGTTTGTCTGGCGTGAGCGGAGCCTCCGGCATCTCACGCCGCCAGTTCCCGCATCCGGCTGCGTACCGTCGCAAGATCGCGCGCGAAGAGTCCCGCCTGCTGCTCCGCCGCATCGCCGTCGAGCCGCAGCAGGTAGGAAGGGTGCACGGTGATCCACAGC
>JBGSPZ010000416.1:0-5457 GCA_041738375.1 Parerythrobacter sp.
GTCTCCGCAAGGCCGCCCGCCACCCCGACCGAGCGCACCGCGAGCGTGGCCAGCCGCTTGTCGGAGAAGCCCATCGCCTTGAGCCGGCGCATCTCCGCCGCCGTATTGGGCAGGCCGTTCTCGCCGATGATGCGCTCTTCAGCGATGATCGCCTCGATCTGGCGCAGGAACCAGTGATCGTAGCCGGTGAGAAGGTTGATCTCGTCGACCGAGAAGCCTTCGCGCATAGCCTGCACCACGTGGAGCAGCCGGTCGGGCGTGCGCTTGCTCAACGCGGCGGTGATCGCGTCGCGGTTCGCACCTTCCAGTTCGACCACGCGGTTGAACCCGTCGAGCCCGGTTTCGAGGCCGCGCAGCGCCTTCTGCAACGATTCCTGGAAATTGCGCCCGATCGCCATGACCTCGCCGACCGACTTCATCGCGGTGGCGAGTTCGACCTTGGCCCCCTTGAACTTCTCGAACGCGAAACGCGGGATCTTGGTCACGACATAGTCGATGGTCGGCTCGAAGCTGGCCGGGGTCGCCCCTGTGATCTCGTTGGTGATCTCGTCCAGCGTGTAGCCGACCGCCAGCTTCGCCGCGACGCGGGCAATCGGGAAACCGGTCGCTTTGGAGGCAAGCGCGGACGAACGCGAGACGCGCGGGTTCATCTCGATCACGATCAGGCGGCCGTCCTTCGGATTGACCGCGAACTGGACGTTCGATCCGCCGGTCTCGACCCCGATCTCGCGCAGCACAGCGATGCTCGCGCTGCGCATGATCTGGTATTCCTTGTCGGTCAGCGTGAGCGCCGGGGCGACGGTGATGCTGTCACCTGTGTGCACGCCCATCGGATCGACGTTCTCGATCGAGCAGATGATGATGCAATTGTCCTTCCGGTCGCGTACCACCTCCATCTCGAACTCTTTCCACCCGAGCAGCGATTCCTCGATCAGCACCTCGGTCGTTGGCGAGGCGTCGAGCCCGGTGCGGACGATGTGCTCGAATTCGGCCTTGTTGTAGGCGATCCCGCCGCCGGTGCCGCCGAGGGTGAAGCTGGGGCGGATGATCGCCGGCAGCCCGGTGGTCTCGAGCACGGCAAAGGCCTGATCGACCGTATTCGCCACCCCGCTGCGCGCGCTTTCCAGCCCGATCCGGTCCATCGCCTCGCGGAACCGCTGGCGGTTCTCCGCCTTGTCGATCGCATCGGCATTGGCGCCGATCATCTGGACACCGTATTTCTCCAGCGTGCCGTCGTTGAACAGCGCCAGCGCACAATTCAGCGCGGTCTGCCCGCCCATGGTGGGCAGCACCGCGTCGGGGCGTTCCTTCTCGATGATCCTAGCCACGATCTCGGGCGTGATCGGCTCGATATAGGTCGCGTTGGCGAACTCGGGATCGGTCATGATCGTCGCCGGGTTGGAGTTGACCAGGATCACCCGGTAACCCTCCTCCTTCAGCGCCTTGATCGCCTGCGTGCCGGAATAGTCGAACTCGCAGGCCTGTCCGATGATGATCGGACCGGCGCCAATGACGAGGATGGAGGAGATGTCAGTGCGTTTGGGCATCTAGTGAAACTTCGCTACTAAAAGCCCCTTCCCTTGACCCCTGCTTTCGCAGGGGCAGGTATCGAGGTTGGGGATGGGTGTACGACATTGGCGAAAAAGCGATTGACCAGCCTCGCGCGCAAACTTCGCCGCGATATGACCGACGCGGAACGGCAGTTGTGGTCCAGGCTGTGCGCGAAGCAACTCGGCGTCCAGTTCACGCGCCAGCACAAGATCGGAGACTTCATCGTCGACTTCGCCTGCCGGTCCCTCCGTCTCGCGATCGAATGCGACGGCGGGCAGCATTCGGACAGCCCCACCGATGCGGGCCGAACCGAGGTGATCAAAGCCCACGGCTACCGGGTGATCCGCTTCTGGAACAACGACATCCTCGAAAACACCGACGGTGTCGTCGAAACGATCCTCGAAGAAATGCGCCTCGCCCGGAATCAACAACAAATCCCCCTCCCTTGAGGGAGAGGGCAGGGGTGGGTGTACGACGCCCGCAATGTCGCCCTGCCCCATCACCGCCGAACCCCCATCCCCAACCCTTCCCCAAGGGGAAGGGGGTTTGTGGTGCCAGTGACGAGAATGGAAGAGAGGTTAGTGCATTTGGGCATTGAGGAACACGAGCCCCTTAGTGAAATCGATACCGTATTTATCGACATTGGTAGTGGTTATGGTGCGTGGTTTTGCCAGATCAGAAGAGTCGTCAAAGCAAAACATCTTCTTCGAGATTGGAATAAGCAGAACCCAATGAGCGATTTCATCACCGTGCCACTGGTCAAGATGTACCATCGCTGCTTCGCCAAAATGCAAAGAGTTGGCAAAGGCGAAGACATCGCCGTGGTCATGCTTGCGATGATAGGTTGATGCTCGCATGATCTTTGAAAGAACCCGTTCTTGCGCAAAAACCTTTTTTGCAGAACGCGAAATCTGACCAACTGTAAAACCACATCCCGCAATCCGTGTCGGCGTTAACTCGTCAACACCTTGCACCGCCTTCAGCATTCTGAGGAAAACGCGAGCCGGCAAATCATCGTCTTCTGGCGACAATCGTTTCAGATAATTTATGACAGAATAGATTCCGCAGAAGCCGTCTAGACTCCCTTGCTGGGCAGGTACAAAATTTCTGCTCCAGTTACTCACCCCAACATCCCCACGAACTTCTCGAACAGGTAGAAGCTGTCCTGCGGCCCCGGGCTCGCTTCCGGGTGATACTGCACCCCGAACGCCTTCTTCCCCACAATCGCGATCCCGCAATTCGAGCCATCGAACAGCGACACATGGGTCTGCTCCACGCCCGCAGGCAGCGTATCCGCATCCACCGCAAAACCGTGGTTCATCGAAGTGATCTCGACCAGCCCCGACGTCTCGCCCCAGCCCTCGCCCACGCGCTGAACCGGGTGGTTCGCGCCGCGGTGGCCCTGGTGCATCTTCATCGTCTTCGCGCCCGCCGCCAGCGCCAGCATCTGGTGGCCAAGGCAAATGCCGAACAGCGGCACGTCCGCCTCCAGCAACGCGCGGATCACCGGCACCGCATACTCCCCCGTCGCCGCCGGATCGCCGGGGCCGTTCGACAGGAACACGCCATCGGGCTTGAGCGACATGATGTCCTCCAGCGAGGTCTTCGCCGGAACCACAGTCACCTTCGCCCCGGCCTTCACCAGATTGCGGAAGATATTGTCCTTCGCGCCATAATCGATCGCCACGACGTGGGGTTTATTGGCCCAATCCGCCCGGCCATAGCCATGCCCGAGCCGCCAGTAGCCGCCGCCCCAGTCCTCCTGCGCCTCGCGGCTGACGCGGGTGGCAAGGTCCATGCCCTCCAGCCCGGCCCATTCCTGCGCTCGCTTTTGCAGTTCGGCGAGGTCGAAGCTGCCCGCCGGATCATGCGCGATCACCGCATTAGGCGCGCCGCTCTGGCGGATCAGCCGGGTCAGCGCGCGAGTGTCGACGCCCGAAAGCCCGATCTTGCCCTGCGCCGCCATCCAGTCGGAGAACTCCTGCGTGCTGCGGAAATTGCTCGCCGGGGTGATCGGCTCGCGCACCACGCAGCCGACCGCGCCTTCCACCTTGCTCTCGATATCCTCGGGATTGGCCCCGACATTGCCGATATGCGGGAAGGTGAAGGTGACGATCTGCGCCGCGTAGGAGGGATCGGTCATCACCTCCTGGTATCCAGTCATCGCGGTGTTGAAGCACACCTCGCCCACCGCGCTGCCGCTCGCACCGAAGCCGCGGCCCCAGATCGTCGTCCCGTCAGCCAGGACGAGAACGCCCGTCGCATCCTTGGGTTGCGCAGGCGTAGAGGCAGCAGAAGCCATTTTCGGCTCTCCGAGTAAGGGGTTTTCCGGCAATGTCGCTAAGTGCCGACCGCTAGGCTTGCCCTGCCCTGTCGTCAACCTATCTCCGCTGTGAAACTTGGGCTAAGCGCCCCGCACGACAAACCATCCACAGGAAAGACCGATCCCATGCTCCGCGACGACATCAAGGCCGCCACCATCACCGCCATGAAAGCGGGCGACAAGGATCGCACCGCCGCGCTCCGGCTGATCGCGGCAAAGATCAAGGACCGCGATATCGAGCTGCGCACCTCGTCGAAGGAAGTGGCCGATGACGATCTGGTGGTCGAAGTCTTGCAAAAGATGGCCAAGCAGCGCCGCGAATCGATCCAGATGTTCGAGGATGGCGGCCGGCAGGAACTGGCCGACAAGGAAAAGGTCGAACTCGTCGTGATCGAGGAATTCCTGCCGCAGCAGATGGGCGAGGACGAAACGACGGCTGCGATCGAAGCGATCAAGGCGGAACTCGGCGCCAGCTCGCTCAAGGACATGGGTCCGGTGATGGCCGCGCTGAAGGAACGGCACGGTGCGCAACTCGACATGAGCAAGGCGAGCGGGCTGGTGAAGGCGGCGCTTTCCTAATAGTGGAGAGCCATGCTCTCACCCCAATGGCTTGACGAACTGCGCAACCGGGTGACGCTGTCGAGCGTCATCATGCGCACGACCAAGCTCCAGCGCGCGGGGCGCGAGTGGAAGGCGTGCTGCCCGTTTCATGACGAAAAGTCGCCCAGCTTCACGGTCAGCGATGACAAGGGCTTCTACCACTGCTTCGGCTGCGGCGCGCATGGCGATGTGATCCGCTGGATGATCGACCAGCGCGGGCTGCAATTCATGGACGCGGTCAAGGAACTGGCGGCGGAAGCCGGGATGGAGGTCCCCGCCCCCGATCCCCGCGCCGCGAAGCGTGCCGAGCAGCAGGCCGGTTTGCACGATGTGATGCAGGCGGCGCAGGACTGGTTCGTGCGCAACCTGCAATCGAACTCCGGCTCGGGCGCGCGAGACTATCTCAAGACGCGCGGTTTTAACGAGCGGACGATTGAGCGGTTCGGCTTCGGCTATGCCCCGGCAGAGCGGCAGGCGATGAAGACTGGCCTCTCGCAATTCGAGGAACCGCTGCTGGTCGAGGCGGGCCTGCGGATCACTGTGGACGATCCCGGATCGGCGTCCGGGACGAGGAAAGAACCCTACGACCGCTTCCGTTCGCGCCTGATGCTGCCGATCCACGATGTGCGCGGGCGTGTGATTGCGTTCGGCGGGCGGATCCTGGAGGCGGACAGCAAGGCGCCGAAATACCTCAACTCGCCCGACACGCCGCTGTTCGACAAGGGGCGCACGCTCTACAATTTGCACCGCGCCGGCCCAATCTCGCGTCAGAGCGGGCGGCTGATCGTGGTCGAGGGCTATATGGACGTCATTGCCCTCGCCGCAGCGGGGATCGAGGATGCCGTCGCGCCGCTCGGCACCGCACTGACCGAAAGCCAGATCGAGCTGTTGTGGCGGCTGGTCGAGGCTCCGATCCTCTGCTTCGACGGCGATGCGGCGGGGCAGCGCGCGGCGATGCGGGCGGTGACCCGCGCCCTCCCCCT
>JBGSPZ010000402.1:0-3399 GCA_041738375.1 Parerythrobacter sp.
CTACGACTCCGGGCCGCTGTCGTCGCAGGCCTCGGCACCGCTGCCCGATGCCCAGCAGCAGCCGATCGCCTATCTGCGCGAAGCGATCCGCCAGCGCCGCACGATCCTGATTTCGGGAGGGACCTCGACCGGCAAGACCACCTTCCTCAACGCCATGCTCGGCGAAATCCCGCGCGAGGAGCGCGTGGTGCTGGTCGAAGACACGCCCGAGCTCAGGCTGCCGGGCGAAAACGGCGTCGGCCTCGTCGCGGTCAAGGGCGAGTTGGGCGAGGCGAAGGTGACCTCCAACGAATTGCTCCAGGCGGCGCTCCGCCTGCGCCCCGACCGCATCGTGCTGGGTGAGTTGCGCGGGGCGGAATCGGTCTCGTTCCTGCGCGCCATCAACACCGGGCACCCGGGCAGCTTCTCGACCATCCACGCCAATTCGCTGCGCGGTGCGCTCGAACAATTGGCGCTGATGGTGATGCAGACCGGGATCGGCCTCACCCGGACCGACACAATCGCTTATGCCGCCTCGGTGATCGACGTGATCGTCCAGCTGGGCCGCGACGCGTCGGGCAAGCGCGGGATCGCGCACATAGCGGACAGCCGCGACCTCGTCTGACCATTAGAGCGGACCACAGCCATTCCGACCCACCGTGATTGTCGCAGGAAGCCGCTCGGCAAGGAACGCGGTGCGGGGCGGGCTGGTTGCCCGCACAAGCCGCGTGACGCTGTCCGTGCGGCTTCGTGCGGCAACCCTCCTTGCGACTGCCTGCCAAGGCAGGCGCTCAGGATGAACACGCCTTCGGCGTGGGGCGGGCCCCTTTTGGCCCATCACTGCGTCGCTCGTCGGTCACTATATGCGCGGCATAGCTCCCTCCTCGCTCCTCGTGCTGGGCCAAAATCGGCTCCGTCACGGCGGGCCGGAATGGCTGTGGTCCGCTCTAGCCCCTTGGCGAGTGCGACCGTTGTGTGTCATCGAGGCGATGACGATTTACACGGAGCGCGACGCGTATCACCGGAGAACCCTTCATCCACGCCAACGACTATGCGGGCACGGCCCGCGCGGGACTCATGAGCAGCCAGATTGCGGTACCTCTCGACGAATTCTACGAGCATTCGGAAGATTCGGCGGCTCGCTACATCAATCGCGAACTGAGCTGGCTGGCGTTCAACGCCCGCGTGCTGGCCGAAGCGCGCAATGAAAGCTATCCGCTGCTCGAACGGCTGCGGTTTCTGTCTATTTCGGGCAGCAATCTCGACGAATTCATGATGATTCGCGTGGCTGGCCTGGTCGGGCAGGTCCAGCGCGGCATCGACCGCGTCTCGATCGACGGGCAAAGCCCGACGCAGCAGCTTTCCGCGATCCGCGAGGCCGTGCTGGAAATCAACACACGGCAACGGGCGGCGTGGACCGAATTGCGCGGCCTGCTCAGTGATGCGGGGATCACCATTGCCGACCACGTGCGCGTGGAGCCATCCAGATACACCGCGCTCAAGAACTATTTCCTCGAAGAGATCGTGCCGGTGCTGACCCCGCAGGCGCTGGACCCGGCGCACCCCTTCCCCTTCGTCGCGAACGAAGGGGTCGGCCTGCTGTTCACCCTCACGCGCGAGAAAGACGGGGCGCAGATCGTGGAGATGGTGCTGGTGCCGTCCGCCCTGCCGCGCTGGGTGCGCGTGCCTGGCGACAAGGCGGTCTATATCAGCATGGAGCGGCTGATCTGCCGCTTCGCCGGCCATATGTTCCCGGGATTCAGGATCGAAGGCGACGGCGCATTTCGTGTGCTGCGCGACAGCGATATTGAGATCGAGGAAGAGGCCGAGGATCTCGTCCGCACCTTCCGCAGCGCGATCCAGCGTCGGCGGCGCGGGCAGGTCATCCAGCTCGAACTGGAAGAGGACTTCGACCCGGTTGCCGAGGCCGTGCTGCTCGACCAGCTTGCATCCGACGAAACGACGATCATCCGCTCGGACGGTCTGATCGGGGCGAAAGGCCTGTCGGACATTGTCGATGAAGACCGCCCCGATCTCAAGTTCCCGAGCTACAGCCCGCGCTATCCCGAACGGGTGCTGGAACATGACGGGGATTGCTTTGCGGCGATCCGCGAGAAAGACATCATCATTCACCACCCCTACGAAAGTTTCGAAGTGGTGGTCGATTTCCTGCGCCAGGCGGCGAAGGACCCCGATGTCGTGGCGATCAAGCAGACGCTGTATCGCGCGGGCAACCAGTCGAGCGTCATCACCGCGCTGATCGCGGCGGCGGAGGCGGGCAAATCGGTCACCGCTGTGGTCGAGCTCAAAGCCCGCTTCGACGAGGAGCAGAACCTGCTGTGGGCCTCCAAGCTGGAACGGGCCGGGGTGCAGGTAATCTACGGCTTCGTCGACTGGAAAACCCACGCCAAGGTTTCGCTGGTGCTACGCCGCGAAGGCAACCGCTTTCGCACCTACTGCCACTTCGGGACCGGCAATTATCACCCGGTGACGACCAAGATCTACACCGACCTCAGCTATTTCACGGCAGATGCAAAGCTGGGGCGCGATGCGGCGCGGTTGTTCAACTTCGTCACCGGCTATGTCGAACCGCGCAAGACCGGGCAGCTGGCGATTTCGCCGATCGGCTTGCGGGCGAAGATTTACGAGCGGATTGACAAGGAAATCGAAAACGCGCGGGCTGGCAAGTCTGCTGCAATCTGGGCAAAGTTGAATTCCCTGACCGATCAGGGGGTGATCGACCGGCTCTATGCCGCATCGCAGGCAGGGGTGGAGGTGCAACTGGTGATCCGGGGCATTTGTTGCCTGCGGGCCGGTGTTCCCGGCTTGTCCGAAAACATCCGGGTCAAATCGATCATCGGCCGGTTCCTCGAACACAGCCGGATCTGGGCCTTCGCCAATGGCGCGAACATCCCCTCGGCCAAGACCAAGGTCTACATCACCTCGGCCGATGCCATGTCGCGCAATCTCGACCGCCGGGTCGAGGTCATGGTCCCGTTGCGCAACAAGACGGTGCACGACCAGGTGTTGCAACAGGTCCTGCTCGCCAATCTGCTCGACACCGAACAGAGCTGGGAACAACAGCCCGATGGCACCTACGCGCGCGTGGAGCCGGGCGGCAAACCTTTCAACTGCCACCGCTATTTCATGACCAACCCGTCGCTGTCCGGGCGGGGAGGGGCACTGGAGGCGGGGGCCGTACCCAAGCTCGCCTTGCGCAAGGGCGCGGTCTGATGGCCGTTTCGCGCCGGCATGCCGACCGGCAAGGCGCTTTCTCCGGCAACCGGGTCGAGCGTGCCATCATCGATATCGGATCGAACACCGTTCGGCTGGTGCTCTACGGCGGATCGCCGCGCGCGCCGGTGGTGCTGTTCAACGAGAAGGTCACTGCGATGCTCGGCCGCGAGATCGGGCGAAGCG
>JBGSPZ010000442.1:0-7125 GCA_041738375.1 Parerythrobacter sp.
ACTGCGCAACGCCAACCCTGCGCTGCATCACGGCAGTGTGACATCCTGCCGTGCCGAAGGCGCGCTGCTCGACCTGACCCGCGCCGCCGATGGCCAGCACCTTCGCTGCCTGTTCAATCTCGGCCCCGAACCGCTGCCGCTGTCCGATGCGCGCGGCAAGGTTCTGCTCGCCGTCAATTCCGCCACCACCGCTAGTTTGCCGCCCTACGGCGCGCTCATTCTGGAGATCTGACCCATGCGCCTGCTGCTCGCCGCCGCTTCCACCCTCGCCCTTGCCACCCCGCTGTGTGCCGCCGAGGTCTCGTCACCGGACGGACGGATCACGGTCGAGATGAATGTCGATGGCGACGGGGTCCCGTTCTACCGGGTCGAGCGCGACGGCAAGGAACTGATCGCCGAAAGCGACCTCGGCTTCCTGTTCACCGACGAGGAACCGATGCGGCGCAATTTCACGGTCGAGAGCGAGAGCACTGCGAGCGCGAATTCGACGTGGGAGCAGCCGTGGGGCGAGCGCCGCTTTGTCCGCGACAGGCACAACGAACTGCTGGTCACCTTCCGCGAGAACCGCGAGACCGCCAAGCGCGCGCTGACCGTACGCATGCGGGTGTTCGACGACGGGATCGGCTTCCGTTACGAATTCGACCGCCCGGCGGACCAGGTGACCAACATCGCCGACGAGCAGACCGAATTCGTCATCGCGCCCAAGGGCACCGCGTGGTGGATCAATGCCGGGGCGTTCAACCGCTACGAATATCTCTACAACCAGACCCCGATCGACGCGGTCTCCACCGCGCACACGCCGATGACCATCAGGCTGGAGGATGGCACCCATCTTTCCTTCCACGAGGCGGCCCTGGTCGATTACTCGGCGATGTGGCTCAAGCGGTTTGACGGGCAGCGCTTCCGCGCCACGCTCTCGCCCTCCAGCCGCGGGGCCAAGGTGGTGCGGACCGGAGCCTTCACCACGCCGTGGCGCAGCATCCGTATCGCGAGCGATGCAGCTGGCCTCGTCGAGAACGATCTCGAACTCAATCTCAACGAGCCCAATGCGCTGGGCGATGTCAGCTATTTCAAGCCAGCCAAATATATCGGCATCTGGTGGGGCATGATCTCCAACCGCTGGACCTGGGCGCAGGGCGAGCGGCACGGCGCGACCACCGAACGCGCCAAGCAATACATCGACTTCGCCGCCAAGCACGGCTTTCGCGGCGTGCTGATCGAAGGCTGGAACGTCGGGTGGGACGGCAACTGGTTCGGCAACGGGCGCGATTACAGCTTCACCGAGGCCTACCCCGATTTCGACTTCGAGGAAGTGACCGCCTACGCCAAAAAGAAGGGCGTCCATATCATCGGCCATCATGAGACCGGCGGGAATATCGAGGTCTACGAGGCCCAGCTCGAAGACGCGCTCGACCTCTACGCCGCCAACGGGGTCGATGTGATCAAGACCGGCTATGTCGCCGATGCCGGCGGGATCATCTCGTGCAACGCCGATATCGCCGATCCCTGCGGGGACGAGGTGTTCGAATGGCATGACGGCCAGCGGCAGGTGCAGCATCACCTCAAGGTGGTGACCGAAGCTGCGGAGCGGAAAATCGCGATCAACCCGCACGAGCCAGTGAAGGACACCGGGCTGCGGCGCACATACCCCAACTGGGTCGCCCGCGAAGGTGCGCGCGGGCAGGAATACAACGCCTGGGGTGCCTTCGCCAACGGACCGGACCACGAGCCGACGCTGGTCTACACCCGCATGCTGTCCGGCCCGATGGACTACACGCCGGGCGTGCTGGGGCTGGTCGGCGACAACAACTATCCGATCGCCTCGACCAAGGCGAAGCAGCTCGGGCTCTATCTCGCGATCTATTCGCCGATCCAGATGGCGGCCGATTTCGTCGAAAGCCTCGCAGCGCATCCGAAGGAACTGGAATTCATCAAGGCGGTCCCGGCAGACTGGGCGGAGAGCCACCTGATCGAAGGCGTGGTGGGCGACTACGCTATCTTCGCGCGCAAGGATCGGAACAGCGAGGACTGGTACGCCGGCGGGGTCAACGACGCGACCGAGCGGACGGTGACGCTGACCTTCGACTTCCTCGACGAGGGGAAGAGCTACACGGTCAAGGTGTGGAAGGACGGGCCGGAAGCGACCTATCTGACCGAGAAGCGCCACGATATCGCCTATGAGACGCTTACCGTGAAGAAGGGCGACAGCTGCACCGTGCGCCTCGCCCCCGGCGGCGGTCTGGCGATGCAGCTCAAGGCTGGCAAGTGAGGTGGTGGGCGGTCCTGCTGGCAATGCTGCTGGTGGGGTGCGTTACCCCGCAAGGCACCACGCCTGATATGGGCCGCTTCGTCGAAGTGGAGCAGGTCGCCGCCGAGGGCCTGCCCGACCAGCGCCTCAGCATCTGGTTGCCGCCCGGTTACGACAGCAGCACGCGGCGCTATCCGGTGCTCTATATGCACGACGGGCACAATCTGTTCGATCCGGCCAAGTCCAACTTCAACAAGGTGTGGGCGGCGGACAAGGCGATGCTCGCCGCGATGGCGAGCGGCAAGGTCGAACCGCATATCATCGTCGGCATCTGGGCACCGGGTGCGGACCGCTATCGCCAGTATCTGCCGCAGTCGATCTACGATTCCGCAAGCGGCACGCCGCGCGCGGCGATGGAGGCGATGACCGGCGGGCCGGTGGTGAGCCGGGCCTATCTCGACTGGCTGGCGGGTCCGCTCAAGCAGCGGATCGACCGCGAGTACCGCACCTTGCCGGGGCGCGAGAATACGACGATCATGGGGTCGAGCATGGGCGGGCTGATGTCCTGCTTTGCCTTCCTCGAACGGCCCGAGATCTATAGCCGCGCCGGCTGCGTCTCCTCGCAATGGCCCGCCGCCGATCCGCGCGCGGTGGGAGAGGCCAATCCCGAACTCGTCGCACTGTGGGACCGCTGGTTTGCCGAACGGCTCGGCCAGCCCGATGGCCGCCGCCTGTGGATGGATCACGGCACCGCTACGCTCGACCAGTTCTATGCGCCCTATCAGCAAGCGATCGACGCCCGTTTTGCCGCTCAAGGCTGGGCTGAGGGGCAGGACTTCCGCAGCGAGGTCTATGACGGCGCGGAGCATGAAGAAAATGCCTGGGCGCAGCGCTTGCCGGAAATCTTCGGCTGGCTACTGTCGGAGCGATGAGCGAGCCAAAGGCACCCGACGTAGTCATCCTCGGCGGCGGGAGCGCGGGGTGGATCACCGCCTGCCTGCTGCACCGCGAATGGGCCGGCAAGGGCGGCTCGGTCACCGTGGTCGAGAGCCCGGAGATCGGCATTATCGGGGTGGGCGAAGGCTCGACCCCGCAATTGAAGGCCTTTTTCGACATGCTCGGCGTTGACGAGGCCGGGTGGATGCCCGCCTGCAACGCCACTTACAAACTCGGCATCCGCTTCAACGGCTGGAGCGAGCGGGCGGGGTTCGACAGCTACTACCACCCCTTCCCCGGTCCGGTGGACCTGCACAGCGAGCCGCATTTCCTCCAGAACTGCCTGCTCGCGCGGCACGGGCTCGACGTTCCCGCGCATCCCGATCCGTGGTTCCTCGCCACCCTGCTGAGCGAGCGCGGACTCGGGCCGCATCCGGATGAAGGCTTCCCCTTCGCGCCCAGCTACGGCTACCACTTCGATGCCTATGCCATCGGTGCCTTCCTGCGCGACTGGGCGGTGGCACGCGGGGTTCGGCACCTGCCGCTCAAGGTGTCCTCGGTCGAGCGCAGCCCCGATGGCGATATCGCCGCGCTGCTGTGCGAGGGCGGGGAGCGGGTCGCGGGCACGCTGTTCGTCGATTGCTCGGGCTTCCGCTCGCTGCTGGCGCAGCAGGAGCTGGGCGTGCCGTTCCTCCCCTTCGGCGAAAACCTGCTCAACGACCGCGCCGTGGTCATGCCGACCGGGCACAGCGCGCCGTTCAAACCGCAGACCGATGCCACCGCGATGGCGGCCGGGTGGCGCTGGACCATCCCGCTGACCAATCGGGTCGGCAATGGCTATGTCTATTCCTCGAAATACATATCGGACGAAGAGGCCGAGGCCGAACTGCGTGCCGCGCTGGGGCTGGGTAAGGACGGGCCGGAGGCGCGCTTCCTCAGGATGAAGGTCGGGCGGGTGGCGGAAACCTGGCACCGCAATTGCCTCGCGGTCGGCCTGTCGCAGGGCTTCCTCGAACCGCTCGAGGCGACCGCGTTGCATATCGTCATCGCCACCGCGCTGGAGTTTGCGCAGGCTTACGCGGCGGGTGGGTACGGACCGCAACACCGCGACTCCTTCAACGCCTCGATCGGCGCGCGCTACGAAGGGATTCGCGACTATATCGTGGCGCATTACCGGCTCAACCAGCGGACCGACACGCCATACTGGCGCGACAATGCCGCGAACCCGAAGCTGTCCGACGGGCTCAAGGCGATGATGACCGCGTGGTTCCGCCAGCAGGACCTGCTCGCCGCCAACGACGCGGCCTATGGCGGCAAGCGCTACTACGCCGATGCCAGCTGGCACTGCCTGTTCGCGGGCTATGGCACCTTCCCGCCCGCAGGCAAAATGCAGCCCGCCCCGCCGCAGGCCCGCGTCGCCGATTTCGACGGGGTGCAGGGGATGCTGGAAGCCTGCGCGCGCAATTTCAAGGTCTACGCGCCGGTGTAATTCCTCCCCCACCGGGGGAGGAACCCACTCACATCCCGCGCGCGATCACCATCTTCATCACCTCGTTCGAGCCGCCAAAGATGCGGGTCACGCGGCAATCGCGATACATCCGCGCGATCGGGTAATCGTTGATGAAGCCCGCGCCGCCGTGAAACTGCAGGCATTTATCGACCACCTCGCCCTGCAGCTCGGTGACCCAATATTTCGCCATGCAGGCGGTCGCAACGTCGAGCTCGCCCTTCAGATGGCGCGCGATGCAGTCGTTGACGAACACCTTGGCGGCGGTCGAGCGCGCCTTGAGGTCGGCCATCACGAACTGGGTGTTCTGGAAATCCCAGATCGTCTTGCCGAAGGCCTTGCGGCTCTTGGTGTATTCGAGCGTGGTTTCGAGCGCCTTTTCGATCCCGGTCATCGCGCCCATCGCGATGATCAGCCGTTCCTGCGGCAGCTCGCCCATCAGCTGGTAAAAGCCCTTGCCCTCGACCCCGCCGAGCACATTCTCCGCCGGGACGAAAACATCGTCGAAGAACAGCTCCGAAGTGTCCGCCGCGTCGAGCCCGATCTTGTCGAGCTTCTTGCCGCGCTGGAACCCTTCCGCCCCTTCGGTTTCCAGCAGCATCAGCGAGATGCCCTTAGCCCGCTCGTTCGGATCGGTCTTGGCGACGACGATGATGAAATCCGCCGTCTGCCCGTTGGAGATATAGGTCTTGGCCCCGTTGATGCGGTAACCGTTGCCGTCCTTCAGTGCGGTGGTGGTGATGCTTTGCAGATCGGACCCCACGCCCGGCTCGGTCATCGCGATCGCGCTGACCAGCTCGCCGGTGACCAGCTTGGGCAGGTACTTCTGCTTCTGCTCCTCGGTCCCATGGCGCACCAGATAGGGCAGGATCACGGTGTTGTGCAGGCTTGCGGCAAAGCCTTCGACCCCGTGTTTCGCCTGCTGGTCGATCACCACCATGTCGTGCCGGAAATCGCCGCCGTGGCCGCCGTATTCGGTCGGGACCGACACGCCGAGCAGCCCCGCTTCGCCCGCCTCGCGCCAGAAATCGCGCTCGACCTGGCCGTTCTCGCGCCACTGGAGGACCCGCTTTTCGGGCGCATGCTGCTGGTAGAACTTGCCCACCGCGTCGGCGAAGATCGAAATTTCCTCGTCTTCCATGAAGGCGGGCGGCGGCACGTCGAGTGCGGGCATGGTGGGAATCCTCTCTCGCTTTTTGGTTGCCTTGCAGCCTATCCTATCGGTAGCGAACCGCAACGCAAATTTACGCTTACGTGAAGGGAAACCCGCTTGGATCTGATCGGCCCCACCAGCCAGAGTTTCATCAGCCAGCGCACCAAGCTGCACTATGCCGACTGGGGCAACGAGGGCGCGCCGCCGCTGATCCTGCAGCACGGCGGGCGCGACCATTGCCGCAGCTGGGACTGGGTGGCGGAGGAGCTGCGCAAGGACTGGCACGTGATCTGCCCCGACCTGCGCGGCCACGGCGACAGCGAATGGACCAACACCGGGGTCTATACGGTCAGCTCCTACGTCTATGATCTGGCGCAGCTGATCCACCAGCTGGAGCTTGCCCCGGTCACCATCGTCGCGCACTCGCTCGGCGGCAATGTCAGCCTGCGCTATGCCGGGATGTATCCCGAGAACGTGCGGCGGATCGTCGCCATTGAAGGGCTCGGCCCGAGCCCGAAGGTGCAGGAAAAGATGGCCGCAACGCCGTGGTACGAGCACCGCAAGCAATGGATCGACAAGAAGCGCGAGGCCTCCGCGCGGCAGGTGCGCCGCTACGCCAGCTTCGCCGAAGCGCTCGACCGGATGCACGAGGCCAACAGCTACCTCAGCCGCGCACAGGCCGAACACCTCACCCGCCACGGCGCGATCCGCAACGAGGACGGCACCTGGAGCTGGAAGTTCGACCCCCACCTCCACGCCTGGCCGCCCGACGACATCACCATGGACCAGCTGGAGGAGCTATGGGGCCGCATCACCTGCCCCGCCCTGATGATCTACGGCAACGACAGCTGGGCCAGCAATCCCGAGAAGGACGGCCGCATCGCGCACTTCGGCGACAATGTGAAAGTCAGCGCCTACGACCGCGCGGGGCACTGGGTGCACCACGACAGGTTCGAGGATTTTGTGGCTGAGGTGCGGGGGTTTATCGGGTGAGGTGGCAATGGATTGCCGCGTCGCCTGCGACTCCTCGCAATGACGACCGGTAGATTGCCGCAGCGGTATTTGCTTCAGCCTCCCCTTCCCCTTCGCCCGTCATTGCGAGCGGCGAAGCCGCGCGGCAATCCAGAGCTGCACGGTACCACCCTGGATTGCCGCGTCGCTGCGCTCCTCGCAATGACGGAGGTGGAGGTACGTACAGAGAAACGAGACACCTTGTCCTTTTTCCCGTCATTGCGAGCCGACGCAGTCGGCGTGGCAATCCAGGGCGGAACGCACCACCGC
>JBGSPZ010000404.1:0-1544 GCA_041738375.1 Parerythrobacter sp.
GGGTGAGCCGACCGGGAGCCCCGCCTCGGCCACCTGAGCGCTGGCGAGCGCCGCGGGGAACTGGCCGGTCATCACCTGCTGCTCCGCACTGGCGAGCCGCGCGCGCGGCATGTCACCCTTGGCGTCGTACACCACCCCGAGCTGGTACCAGGCGAAAGGATTGAGCCGGTCGCGTGCCACGGCCGCGCGCAGGACGCGCTCCGCCTCCTCGTAGTTCGTCTTGTCCTCGGTGGCGATCAGCGCATGGCCGAACAGGGTCGCGATAAGCGGCTGGTTGCCGGTCAGCGCGCTTGCCTTGCGCAACGGTTCGAGCGCATCGACCGCGCGCCCCGACTCCAGCAGCACCTGCCCCTTCACCTCGAGAAAATAGGGGTCGTCGGGAGCCATCGCCAGCAAGGCTTCGGTCTCCGCCAGCGACTGGTCTATCAGCGCGGCCTTGTGATAGGCATAGGCGCGGGCATAGCGCGCCGGCACGTCGGTGCGGCTTTCGGGGTACTTCTGCAAGGTCCGGCTGGTTTCGTTGACATAGCCGAACAGCTTCGCCTTCACCCGCTCGAAGCGGATCTGCAGGGTCGGATCGGGAGCCGCATCCCACGCCGGGTCGGCGATGTAGCTCTCGCGCAAGGTCGAAATCCGGTCGCCCGACAGCGGGTGGGTACGCACGAAGGCCTGGTCGTCGTCCTGGCTGATGCCGTAACGGAATTCCTGGTTCTGCAGCTTCTTGAAGAAGTCGAGCGAACCCTTGCCGGTGATGCCGGCCTTGGAGAGGTACTCTGCCCCCGCCGCATCGGCCGAACTCTCCTGCACCCGGCTGAAGGCGAGATATTTGCCGATGGCGGCACGCTGGCCGGCCATCAGGATACCCATCGCAGCATCGCCCGCCCCGGCAAGCGCTGCGCCTACGCCCAGGAGCATCGACAGGATCGAGATATTGTTCGCCGCGCTCGCCCCGTCGGAGTGGCGGATGATGTGGCCACCGGTGATGTGACCGAGCTCGTGCGCGATCACGCCCTGTACTTCGTTGGCGGTGTCTGCGGCTTCGATCAATCCTGCATGGATATAGACCACCTGCCCCCCGGCGACGAAGGCGTTGATCGACGGATCGTTGACCAGCACAATGTCGACATTGCCCGGTTCCAGCCCCGCCGCTTCGACCAGCGGTGCGGCCATTTCCTGCAGCAGCGCCTCGGTCTCGGCATCGCGCAAGATCGACTGGGCGGCAGCGGGCTGGGCGCATAGCGTCGCGGCGGCGAGCAGAGCCAGCAGGTGAGCGAGATAGCGCATGGCCGGTGTGCTAGCGCAATTCCCGCTGAACCGGAACTGAAGGCTTTGCCTCGCCCCGACGCGCGGCGGCGATCGGCAGGGCGAAATCGCGGATCGCGTCGACCACCAGCCGGTCGTTCCACGGGCTCGCGGTCTTCACCAGTATGTCGTAATGATCCATTTCCGGGTACAGCCTCAGATCAACCGGAACCCCGGCTTCTTCGAGCTTCGCCGCCAGCGCGCGGCTGTTGCGCGGCTTGACGGTGGTATCGCGCTCGCCG
>JBGSPZ010000001.1:0-2660 GCA_041738375.1 Parerythrobacter sp.
GCCGCCTTCGCCTCGCCGTCGCTCGCCGCCATTGGCGGTACGTTCGGCAGCGGGGCGATGCTGGTGCTGGCATGGGCGGCGCATGACCAACTGGCGAAATGGCCGATCGCGCCGATCCGCCTCGGGCTCGCTGCCATCCTGCTCGTGGTCGGGCTCGTGATGGGACTGTCCGCACGCGGACTGATCTAGGCCCGAGCCAAGCCATCGATTTTCTCGATTATGGCAAGCGCGACAATTGCCGGACCCATTGGACCCACCGGGCGTTTAGGAGAGGAGACATTCACGCAACAGGAGACTGCATCATGGCCGACAAGGGCGACAACTCGAAAGCTGAACTGATCGCGGCGCTCAACGGCGCACTCGCCGATACCTATGCGCTCTACTTCAAGACCAAGAACTTCCACTGGCATGTGGCCGGGCCGCGCTTCCGTGACTTGCACCTGATGTTCGACGAACAGGCACAGCAGATGTTCACCACGGTCGACATCATCGCCGAACGCGCGCGCAAGCTGGACGGCGATACGCTGACCTCGATCGGTGCCATCGCCAAGCTGACGAAGATCAAGGACCAGGATTCGACCACCATCGGTCCGGACAAGATGGTGGCCGAACTGAAGAGCGACAACGAGACGCTGCATGCCCGGCTCGAAACGCTGAAGGAAGCGGCAGAAGCGGCGGGAGACAATGCGACCAGCGCCTTGGTCGACGAATGGATCGATGCCTGCGAGGAGCGCATCTGGTTTCTGCGCCAGACTGCAAAATAGGTTCGTGCCGCACTGCGAAGCGGACGCAGACCTGGCCATGTGCAAAGCCCGCCGATGCAGCCTGTGCGCCGGCGGGTTTTTTGCTATCGCGGCCGGATGGCCAAAGTGAACATTGTCGAGCACTCCGACGACGCTGCAGTTTCGGAATGGCTCGAAGCAAGATTGAGCACGGCGCTTGCCGCAAGCGATGGCACCATCGCGATCAGCGTGCCGGGGGGCTCGACCCCGTTCCCGATTCTCGAGCGATTGGTGGAGAGCGCTATCGACTGGTCGCGGATCGCGGTCTGGCCGGGCGACGACCGGATCGTCCCCGAAGACCATCCGGCGAGCAACACCGGCAAAATCCGCGCGCTGCTCGAACCGGCGGGCGCGCGGATCGCGCGGTTGGAGGATACCGCCGAAGCGCCGCATTTCGCGCTTGTCTGGCTCGGCATGGGGGCGGACGGGCACATCGCCTCGCTGTTTCCCAATACCGATCCGCAAGCGGACGATCCGCAGGCGTTGCGGCGGCTGACCCCCGATCCGCTCCCGCCCGAAGCGCCGTTCGATCGCATCACCCTGACCATCCCCGCGCTGCTGCGCAGCGACGCGCTGGTGTTCGTCATCCGCGGGGAGGACAAGCGCGCGGTGTTCGAAGCCGCCGTGCGGGGCGAGCACGATCTGCCCATTGCGCGGCTGCTCGGGGCGGCGAAGCAGGAAGTCACATGCTTCGTCTGATACCCTCCGGCCTGCATCGCCGGGCCTATCGCACCGCGCACGCCTTGCGCAAGATGTGGTGGCGGCTGACCAGGCCCGAGCTCGAAGGGGTCGCCGTGATCGCCACCGACCTCAACGACCAGCTACTGCTGATCCGCATGAGCTACGGTTCGGGCGGCTGGAACCTGCCGACGGGGGGTATCGGCAGGGGGGAAGAACCCGATGCCGCCGCGCGCCGCGAGCTGTTCGAGGAAACGGGGTGTGAAGCGGGCCGTCTCGAACTCCTCGGCGTGCAGGAGGAAGTGCTGTCGGGTGCGACCAACCGCGTGCATGTCTTCGCCACACGGGTTTCCGGCCTGCCAAAAGCAGACGGGCGCGAAATCGTCGAGGCGCGGTTTTTCCCGATGCATTCGCTGCCCGAACCACTCACCAATACCACCCGCCGCAGACTGGAGCTTTACCGCGTGGCTTCACAGCAGCGATAGCTGCGCCTCGTCTCGCCCGCGCTCCGGCGCGGCACCTTCGCGCTCGAGATTGGACAGTGTTAGCCCCATCAGCCGGATCGGCAGCGGGATCGGCAGCATCTCTTCCAGCAGACCGTGCGCGACCTGCGTGAACTCCCCCTTGCCCGAGACATTGTGTGGCAGAGAATGCGCGCGGCTGGCGATGCGGAAATCGGTGTATTTCAGCTTGAGGGTGATCGTGCGGCCCTTGGCTTCGGCGCGCTCGATGCTTTCCCACACGATATCCACGATGTTATCCAGCGTCTCGCGCAGCAGCAGGCCGCTCGAAATGTCCTCGCCGAAGGTGCGCTCTCCGCCGACCGACTTGCGGATGCGGTTGGCGCGCACAGGGCGCAGGTCGATTCCCCGCGCGGCGCGATAGAGATACTCCGCAAAGCTGCCGAAATGCTGGCGCAGGAAGGTGATGTCCTTCGCCGCGAGATCCGCGCCGGTTGCGATCCCCAGCTTCGCCATCTTCTCCGCCCCCTTGGGGCCGACCCCGTGGAACCTGCGCACCGGCAGCGACTGGACGAATTGCGCGCCTGCGCCCGGGCGGATCACGCACAACACGTCGGGCTTGTTCTGGTCGCTCGCCAGCTTGGCGAGGAACTTGTTGTAGCTGAACCCGGCCCAAGTACGGCGCAAATTCAGCAATTGTTTGAGGCGGCCGCCAGCGCCCCGGACCATGGCGAGATCA
>JBGSPZ010000091.1:0-1659 GCA_041738375.1 Parerythrobacter sp.
CTGACCACCCGCAACGCGGTGGACATCACCGAGACCGTGCGTAGCGCCCGGTCCTCGCTCGGCCTGGCGGTGACCATGGCGCTGGTCGCCTCGATCCTGCTTTCGCTCTATATGGCGCGCACGATAGTCCAGCCGCTGCGCAGCCTGTCGAACGCCGCGCAGCGCGTGCGCCTGGGCCGTGACCGGCAGGTCGAAGTGCCCAGACTGCCGCATCGCCGGGACGAGATCGGCCTGCTCGCGCGCGCCGTTTCCGACATGACCAATGCGCTGCGCGACCGGATCGACGCGGTCGAGCATTTCGCCGCCGATGTCGCGCACGAGATCAAGAACCCGCTCGCCTCGCTGCGCAGCGCGGTGGAATCGCTGGGGCGGGTCGAGGACCCTGCGCTGCGCGAACAATTGCTCGACATCGCTTCGCACGATGTGCGGCGCATCGACCGGCTGGTCACCGAAATCTCCGATGCCAGCCGCGTCGATGCGGAGATATCGCGCGCCACGCTAGAAGAGGTCGATCTCGGCGCGCTGACCGAAGCAATCATCGAACGGCGCGAGAGCCGGGGCGAGAACGATGGCCGCCGCCTCGATCTCAACAAGCCAATGGGCGGTGCCACGGTCCGCATCGTCCCTGCGCGGATCGAACGGGTGATCGAGAATCTGCTCGACAATGCGGTATCCTTCTCCCCCGTAGAGGGCCAGATAGACATCAACATTGCCATGGATGACGAATTCGTCGCGCTGGTGATCGAGGACGAGGGCCCGGGTATTCCGGAGGATTCGCGCGAGAAGGTGTTCCAGCGGTTCCACTCGATTCGGCCCGATGCCGAGGATTTCGGTCACCATTCGGGACTGGGCCTGGCGATAGCACGCACCATTGCCGAGGCGCATGACGGAGCGCTGGTTGCGATGGCGCGCGACAGGAACAGACAGGGTGCCAAGCTGGTGCTGCGCCTGCCGCGCGCGACCCGGCGCAGCGCGTGAAACGGTGATGCTCAGGCAAGCCACCGCGGTCGCGATCGGCGGACGTGCGGTGCTCGTCGAAGGGCCGCCCGGTTGCGGCAAGTCGAGCTTGGCGCTCATGTTGATCGATCGCGGAGCGGTGCTGGTGGGCGACGACGGGGTCGAGCTGCGGGTCGAGCACGGGGCGTTGATCGCCAGCGCACCAGAAGCGACCGCAGGGCTGATCGAGATCCGCAATGTCGGGCTGGTGCGGTTGGCTTGCCGGTCTGCCCCGGTCGCGCTGGCAATCCGGTGCGACGACGATGCCCCGCGCTACATCGAACAGGCAGAGCGGCTCGAGATCGAAGGGATCGCCCTGCCGATGCTGCGGATGCAGCTGGGCAACCCCGCCGATGCGATCCGGGTCGAGCAGGCACTGGCGTTGCACGGGCTCCCGGTGTGAAGCCCGCACGTCGCGAATTGCCCCCTTTTCACCGCCGTGGTTAACGCGCACACCCGCGTCCGATGGCGCATGATTCGTCCTTGATCGACGCGGGACCGCATGCCGACGGTCGCCAGCGCATCCTGCTGGTGACCGGCGTTTCGGGCGCAGGCAAGACCACCGCGCTTCGTGTGCTGGAAGACCTCGGCTGGGAAGCGATCGACAACTTCCCGATCCGCCTGCTCGGCCGCCTGCTCGGCAGCGAGGGCGAGCAGGGCCAG
>JBGSPZ010000130.1:0-2449 GCA_041738375.1 Parerythrobacter sp.
ATAGGGGTTGATCGCTTCCGCGCCATAACCTGCCAGCACGCAGAAGTGATGCACTTCGCGCGCTTCGCCGGTTTCGACGACGAGCCCGGTCTGCATCCGCAGGCCCTGCCGCACGAGGTGATGATGCACCGCTGCCGTCGCCAGCAACGCGGGCATCGGTACGCGCGCTTCGCTCTGCCCCCGGTCGCTGAGGACGAGGATATTGTGATCTTGCAGCACCGCCTCGGTCGCCGCCCAGCACATTTCCTTCAGCGCCATGCGCAGGCCCTTGGCCCCGCGCGCCGCGTTCCAGGTGATGTCGATCGTCTCGGTGCGGAACGCGCCGTCGAGTGCGGCCTCGACCGAGCGGATCTTGGCCAGATCGCTGTTGGTCAGGATCGGCTGGCTGACTTCGAGCCGCTTGTGCGTGCCCGCATCGCGGCCGAGCAGGTTGGGTCGTGGGCCGATGATCGACAGCAGGCTCATCACCAGCTCTTCGCGGATCGGGTCGATCGGCGGATTGGTCACCTGCGCGAAGTTCTGTTTGAAATAGTCGTACAGCAGGCGGCTCTTGTTCGACAGGACCGCTATCGGCGTATCGGTGCCCATCGACCCGATCGGATCGTCGCCGTTCTGCCCCATCGGCTCGAGGAAGCGGGAGATGTCCTCCTGCGTGTAGCCAAAGGCCTGCTGGCGGTCCAACAGGCTGGTCGTGTGTTCGGGAACTTCGGACAGTTCGGGCTCGATCGTATCCAGATCCTCGAGCTTGTACTGCGTCTGCTCGAGCCACTTCTCGTAAGGGTGCGCCGCGGCGAGATCGGCTTTCAGCTCGGCATCCTCGACGATCCGGCCTTCCTCGAGATCGATCAGCAGCATCTTGCCCGGCTGCAGCCGCCACTTGCGGGTGATGTCCTCCTCGGCGAACGGCAGCACGCCGCTTTCGGAGGACAGGCAGACGAGACCGTCCTTGGTCACACAGTAGCGCGCGGGCCTCAGCCCATTGCGGTCGAGGCAGGCCCCGATCTGGCGGCCGTCGGTGAAGCACACGGCGGCCGGCCCGTCCCACGGTTCCATCAGCGCGGCGTGATATTCGTAGAACGCCCGGCGCGCCGGGTCGATCAGCGGATCCTTGGCCCAGGCCTCGGGCATCAGCATCATCATCGCGTGGCTGAGGCTGAATCCGCCCGCGAGCAGCAGTTCGAGCGCGTTGTCGAGGCAGGCGGTGTCCGACTGGCCATGCGGGATAAGCGGCCACATCTTGTCGAGATCGACGCCGAGCAGCTCGCTTTCCATCGTCCGGCGGCGTGCGTTCATCCAGTTCACATTGCCGCGCACCGTGTTGATTTCGCCATTGTGCGCCATGAAGCGATAGGGATGGGCGAGCCGCCAGCTGGGGAAGGTGTTGGTGCTGAAGCGCTGGTGCACGAGGCCGAGCGCCGAGGTGCAATCGGTATCGCGCAAATCGTCGTAGAACGTACCGACCTGGTTCGCCAGTAACAACCCCTTATACACAATGGTTCGGCTGGACATGCTCGGAATATAGGTCTGCACCAGTTCGGGCAGGTCATGCTTTTCCGCCAGCCGCGCGAGCGGGTTGAGCGTTTGTTTGCGGATCACGATCAGCTTGCGCTCGAACGCGTCCCGGTCGGCGCAGTTTTCGCCGCGCGCGACAATGCACTGGCGCATCACCGGCATGCTCTCGATAACCGCCTTGCCGAGCCCGTCGAGCGTGGTCGGCACATCGCGCCAGCCGACCAGTCGCTGGCCTTCCTTGGCGATGAATTTCTCGAGCTGTTCGAATACGAAAGCGCGCGCGTCGTCGTCCTGCGGCAGGAAACACTGGGCCACGGCGTATTCGCCCGGAGGCGGAAGATCGTAACCGGCCGCTTCGGCCCATTTGCGGATCAGCGCATCGGGCACCTGCAGCAGGATACCCGCACCGTCGCCCAGCAGCGGATCGGCGCCCACCGCGCCGCGATGGTCGAGATTGGCGAGGATTTCGAGCGCCTGACGGATGATCGCATGCGATTTCTCGCCCGCGATATGTGCAACCATCCCGACGCCGCAGGCGTCATGCTCGTTGCGCGGATCGTAAAGACCCCCAGTGCCAAGGCGTTCGCGAGCCTCGTAACCCATCCAAAAACCCCATCGTGTCAGGTGCCGCAACGCCCTGCGAAGGTCGCTCAGGCAACGAAACGCAGCGAATCGTGCCGCCACGCGCAGCAAAACTGTCGTGAACGGCTGTCATGACGACAGGATGTGATTTTTGCAACTGCGAAGGGGCAAGTTATCGTATGCACGGCCCTAGATGGGTTAGGGTCGGCGGAGCGCCTGCGAAGGGCGATGTAAAGCTATCCCGCGCCCGACATCCGCTGCAGCTTCTCGAGCGCTTCGCGAAGCGCGCGTTCGGTCTCGCCGGCGTTGGCGGGCGAGGCGTGCCTCGCACCAGCGACAGAGCCCTCCGAAGGTG
>JBGSPZ010000134.1:0-3908 GCA_041738375.1 Parerythrobacter sp.
CGCGACCACCCGGCTGACCAGGCCCCAGTCGAGCGCGGTGGCGGCATCGATCACATCGCCGGTGTAGAACAGCTCCGCCGCGCGCGCCTCGCCGATAATGCGCGGCAGGATCCACGTCCCGCCGTCGCCCGGAATGATTCCCAGCTTGAGGAAGGTGACCCCGAACTTCGCCTTGTCGCTCGCGATGCGGATATCGCCGAGGCAGGCGAGATCGCAGCCGAGTCCGATCGCCGGTCCGTTGACCGCCGCGATCAACGGTACGCGCAGCCCGTAGAGCGCGCGCAGCACCTTGTGGATGTTGTTGCGATAGCCGTCGGAGATTGCCGGCGGCGTGCCGCCGAAACTGCCCGACCGCTCCTTCATCGCCTTGATATCCCCGCCCGCGCTGAACGCCCGCCCGCCCCGGTCAGGATGACGCAGCGCACGCCCATGTCGGCGTTGATCGCGTCGCAGGCAGCCGCGAAGGCATCGCCGTCGCCCGATGCGCCAAGCGGGTTCATCGTCTCGGCCCGGTTGAGGGTGAGGGTGGTGATGTGATTGGCGGTGTGGGCGGTGAGGAGGGTCATTGACGCAAGGTCCTTTCGCTCATCCCATGCCATCACTTTTACTCGCCGTCACCCCGGCCCCGAGCCGGGGTCCCACTACTTGAGAGACTGTAGCCAAAAGAAAGCTGGACCCCGCATCAAGCTCGGGGTGACGCAACAAGACTTATTCTGCAATCTTCTCGTTACCGATGAAGCCAAACGAAAGTTTGGAATGCCAAGCGGCATACGAGACGCAAACAAGTGTTTCGGAACCTAGATCATTGCCGTTCACTTGTGCCTGAAGCCACTCCGGAGAAAAAGTGAGAACTCCATACTCGCGCGTAAAGGCGCCTTCAGCCTGTGGTCCGCAATATGCCTCGATTCGTCTAGCAAGGCCATCGTCGCCTTCGTCTTGCTGGCGCTCCGGCGGGGTGCCCAATTCGGGTCGATCCGCAAACCATGCCTCAATGTCAGCGACCATTTCTGGCCCCGCGATCTCGGCCAAGAGATTGTGGTATTGCTGCGCAACTGGCGGGGCGACAATGACCATAAAGTCCGTGTTGCGAGTTTGATTGATCAAGCACCTCAGCTGATCCTCTGAAGCCGCTTCATCGGCAATCTCAACCACATCGCTCTCAAGTTCTTCTTGATAGGAGATTTGGACTGAGGTGAAATCGCAGTTAACCATGCGCTCGACCATTTGGCGATGAGAGATAGGCTCAAATTCCCCCACCGCATGTGCTGGTATACTGCTCGCCAAAACTGCGAGCGCGCTCGCAACAAATAGCATATCTAAGCCCGCGCCTCTTCCACCCCGGCGCTGTTGTGGCGCAGCGCCTTCAGCACCGTGTCGACGATCTGCGGTGCATTCAGCCCTGCCTCGTCGTACTGCTTGGCCGGGTCGTCCTGGTCCTGAAAGGTGTCGGGCAAGCGCATGGTGCGCACTTTCAGTCCGGCATCGGTCAGGCCTGCGTCGCTGGCGAAGGTCAGCACATGCGCGCCAAGGCCGCCGATGGCGGCTTCCTCGACCGTTACCACAACCTCGTGCGTGCGCATCAGCCGTTCGATCAGCGCGGTGTCGAGCGGCTTGGCGAAGCGCAGGTCGGCGACCGTTGTCGAAAGCCCCTTGGCCTCGAGCTGGTCGGCGGCTTTCTTCGCTTCCTCCAGCCGGGTGCCGAGCGAGAGGATCGCCACCTTGCTGCCTTCACGCACGATCCGGCCCTTGCCGATCTCGAGCTTCTGCGGCACCTCAGGCAGCGCCACGCCGGTGCCGTTGCCGCGCGGATAGCGGAAGGCGATCGGGCCGTCGTCGTATTCGGCGGCGGTGTAGGTCATGTGGACCAGCTCGGCCTCGTCCGCCGCAGCCATCACCACCATGTTGGGCAGGGTGGCGAGATAGGTGATGTCGAACGAACCGGCGTGGGTGCAGCCGTCCGCCCCCACCAGCCCGGCGCGGTCGATCGCGAAGCGCACCGGCAGGTTCTGGATCGCGACGTCATGCACGACCTGGTCGTAGGCGCGCTGGAGGAATGTGGAGTAGATGGCGGCAAAGGGCCGCATCCCCTGCGCCGCGAGGCCGGCGGCGAAGGTGACGCCATGCTGTTCGGCAATACCGACGTCGAACGCGCGGTCGGGATGCGCCTTGGCGAAGCGGTCGATGCCCGTCCCGCTCGGCATGGCGGCGGTGATGGCGCAGATGCGTGTGTCGGTCTCCGCCAGTTTCGCCAGCGTATCGCCGAACACGTTCTGGTAGGCGGGCGGGCCGCCGCTCGACTTCTTCTGCTCGCCGGTGATGACGTCGAACTTGGCGACGCCGTGGTATTTGTCGGCGCTGTTTTCGGCCGGGGCATAGCCCTTGCCCTTCTGGGTCACGACATGGACCAGCACCGGGCCCTGTTCGCTGTCGCGCACATTCTCCAGCACCGGGATCAAATGGTCGAGGTTGTGCCCGTCGATCGGGCCCACGTAGTAGAAACCCAGTTCCTCGAACAGCGTGCCCCCGGTGACCATGCCGCGGGTGTACTCCTCCGCCTTGTCGAGCGCGCGGTGGACCCGGCGCGAAAACTTCGACACCGCTTTCGACGCCAGGCTGCGCAGGCCGAGATATTCGCTCGACGACACCATCCGCGCGAGATAGGCGCTGAGCCCGCCAACCGGCGGCGCGATCGACATATCGTTGTCGTTGAGAATGACCACCAGCCGGTTGCCCGCCTGCTCGGCGTTGTTCATCGCCTCATAGGCCATCCCGGCGCTCATCGAACCGTCGCCGATCACCGCGATGCCGCGGCCCGGCTGGCCGAGCATCTTGTTGGCCATCGCGAAGCCCAGAGCGGCGGAAATCGAGGTGGAAGAATGCGCCGCGCCGAACGGGTCGTATTCGCTCTCCGCGCGCTTGGTGAAGCCGCTGAGGCCCCCGCCCTGGCGCAGGGTGCGGATGCGGTCGCGCCGCCCGGTAATGATCTTGTGCGGATAGCACTGGTGGCCGACATCCCACACCAGCTTGTCTTCCGGCGTATCGAACACGTAATGAATCGCAGTGGTCAGCTCGACCACGCCCAGCCCCGAGCCGAGGTGCCCGCCCGAGTGGCTGACCGCATCGATCATCTCGGCACGCAGCTCATCGGCGAACTGGCGCAGTTGCGACTTGTCGAGCCGGCGCAGGTCGGCGGGATAGGTAACCGTATCGAGCAACGGCGTCTTGGGCTTGTCGGACATGCGCCCGGTCTAGCCGTGCGCGCAAGCCTTGTCGATTCCATCCAGCGTCGGTTTCAGCAGCACAAAGTGCTTGCCTGCCAATTACCTGCGCGCCGAGTCAGGGCCCGTTGCCCCCGCCTTCCCTGCCATCACCGGGATTGGGTTCGGCGATGGACCTGTTACAGCCGCCAGCGCCATAGGTGACGAGACCTCCGGCCTCCTTCTGGAAGGTGAGGTAGCCTGCGTTCGGCGGCAGGCAGATGCGGCCGTTGGTCCGCACCCTGCTGCCTTTCGGATAGAAGGCCAGACCGGTCCTTGAACCGCGAATGACCAGCATGAAGGCGGGCGGTGAAGGCGGGGGGATTGTTGTCGTGATCCCAAACAGGCCGCCGATCAGCAACCCTGTCTGCCCCATGGCTTCGAACGGCGGGGGCGGAACCGCGGGATTGCATCCGGGGCCGGCGAACAGCACATTGCCGTCTCCGTAATCGAGCAGCACGCGGCTGCCGTCCTCGAGACAGAGTTTCCCCTCGAAGGGCAGGCGCGCACCGACCGGAAAGCGCGCCGCGTCGGGTCCGGAGGCGGCGATCACGGACCAGCTTCGTCCCTCGACCGGATCGGCATTGGGATCGGGCATCGGCGACGGCAGGGCCGAATCATCCGGTGGTGCGGCCACCGCCACGTCCTCGA
>JBGSPZ010000140.1:0-3818 GCA_041738375.1 Parerythrobacter sp.
TTTCACGCACTGGCGCTGGGCCTTGCCGCGACTCGCGCGTGCCATGCGGCGAGGTTGGCGCAGTCCTCCGGCAGCGAGAGGCCGACGAACCCGGCGAAGTCGACCGTCGTCAGCAGCAGGATATCGGCGGCGGAAAAGGCATCGCTGGCGAGGTATTCGCGCCCTTCGAGCGACAGGTCGAAGAAGCGCATGGCATCGGCCACGCGCGGGCGGTTGGCTTCGCCCCATTCGGCGTTGCGCCCGGGCAGCGCGGCGGTGAACGGATGGGTGTGGACCCAGACTGCGCCGACCGGCGGCATCAGGATCATTTCGACCCTACGGCTCCACATTTCGATCGATGCGATTTCCAGCGCTGTGGTGCCGAACAGCGGCGGCTCGGGATGGAGCGCCTCGAAATAGCGCATGATCGCGACGCTCTCGGCGATCACCGTGCCATCATCGAGCTCGAGGATCGGGGTCTGCCCGCGCGGGTTCTTGGCGGTGAATTGCGCCGCCTTCTGCTCGCGCCTGGGGATCGAGACTTCGACGCTGGGCAGTCCGATGCCCTTCTCGGCGGCAAATATCCGCACTCGCCGTGGATTGGGTGCGGGGTTGGGGCTATCGTAGAACAGCATTGTGAATTCCTTCGTCATTCCGGCGCTGGCACCCTCGTCATCCCAGCTCAAGCTGGGATCGCTCCCGGCAAGCGCCGAGCGTTCAGCCAGCGATCCCAGCTTTCGCTGGGATGACGGACCAACTCAGTTCGACCAGTGCGTATCGTCCTTGGGTGTTTCCATGATTTCGGTCAGCTGGCCCATCACGTCCTTGGGGTGGAGGAAGAAGATCGGCGTGCCATGCGCCCCGATACGCGTCGGGCCGAGCACGCGCTTGCCCAGCCCTTCGAACCAGTTGCGCGCTTCCTCGATATCCTCGACCTCGTAGCACAGGTGATGCTGCCCCCCGAGCGGGTTCTTCGCGAGGAAACCCGTGATCGTGCTGTCCGGCCCGAGCGGTTCGATCAGTTCGATCTGGGTCCCGAAGGTGCCCTTCTCTCCCGGTGTGTCGATGAAGCAGACCTTCACCCCTTGCTCGGGCATGTCGAACGGCTCGCGGATCCTGGTCGCGCCCATCACGTCACGGTAATAGGCGATGCTGTCCGCAATCGAGGGTGTGGCGATGCCGATGTGGTTCAATCTGCCGAGTTTCATTTTTCAATCTGCTTCTGAGCCGATTGGCGTGCGCCAAGGTCGACTATTCGTTCGATTGCATAGAGCCGCTTGTCGACCTGATGAACGAAGTCCTTCAATTTGCCGAGATCTTTCGCCATCGTTCCGAGATCCGACTGCATTCTGTCGACCCGGTCCTGGATGAGCACAACATTTTTCAATGCTGCGAACGCGTCTCCCATGGCGCTCATCAGGAAAGGCCCTTCTCGCGGAAAAACGCTTCCATTTCCTCATGAGATTTGCGCAGCGTTTCGCTCATCTTGTCGAGTGTCGCATTGATGCGGGGGATTGCCTCGTTGACCTGTTTCGTGAGAGCAACGAGCTGGGCCTCTTCCTCCGGCGTCGGCTGCGCCATATAGCGCGCCGCCGCCTCGCGCAGGACATTGCCTACGGATTGGCCCCGAGCTTTCGCGAAAGCTTCAAGCGCCGCTTTCTGCTCGGCATCAGTCAGATAGGTCACCCGTTCGGTCTGCATGGCGCACTCCTTATAATGCGCTTATAATGTGTGGTGGGCGGAAGTTCAAGCGAGCGGTTCGGGGTTGAGAGTAATTGCGAAGCTGCGGGTCGTTACTCTGCCGCAGGTGAAACGGGCCGACTTAGGGCGCAAACCCCGACCGCGCAGTCATGCTGAACTCGTTTCAGCATCCATTCGACGGCACGGTCCGCCGGAGCTTGGGACGCGATGGACCCTGAAACAAGTTCAGGGTGACAAAAGTGGTTAGGGCGTGGCGACGCCGATATGGTTGGGACGTTCGAGTGTCATTTCACCTCACAATTTCCAGCTTTAGCTTGAACAGCGCGATAAAGAGCGTTCTCAAAATATCTTTGCTCAGTTTCCTTGATCTGGCGATTGAAGTCACCACCATAGAGCTCCGTTCGCGCCCCTTCGTCCATTTGCGCCTCTCGATGAATGGCATCGCGACATGCTTCAATCGTGGCGCGTGCAACGATTTCAGCGGATTGACTGCCATTCGCTAACCGATAGGCCCAGTTATGTACGCAGCTGTCTGCGATTATCATTTGCTCGCCAACGCTTCCTGAAGGCTCCGCATCAAAGGCAGGCCGCTCAGGAGGACTTGAGCAGATTCTATCGTTTTGCGCTTGTCCACATGAAGCAAGCACAGGAAGCAGCAGAAGACTAAAGCGGGATATTGTCATGTTTCTTCCACGGGTTCTCAAGCACCTTCCCGCGCAACTTCCGTAGCCCCAGCGCGATCCGCCGCCGCGTGGAATGCGGGTAGATCACCTCGTCGATATAGCCGCGCTGCGCCGCCACGAAGGGGTTGGCGAAGCGGTCTTCGTATTCCTTCGTTTTTTCGGCGATCTTGGCCGCATCGCCGCGATCCGAGCGGAAGATGATCTCGACCGCGCCCTTCGCGCCCATCACGGCGATCTCGGCGGTCGGCCAGGCATAATTAAAATCGCCGCGCAGGTGCTTCGATGCCATCACGTCATAGGCGCCGCCATAGGCCTTGCGGGTGATGACGGTGATCTTGGGTACGGTTGCTTCGGCATAGGCGAACAGCAGTTTCGCGCCATGCTTGATGATCCCGCCCAGTTCCTGCGCGGTGCCGGGGAGGAAGCCGGGGACGTCGACAAAGGTGATGATCGGGATTTCGAAGGCATCGCAGAACCGCACAAAGCGCGCGGCTTTCTTCGATGAATTGATGTCGAGCACGCCCGCCAGCACCATCGGCTGGTTTGCCACCACGCCCACGGTGCGGCCTTCCACGCGGCCAAACCCGCACAGGATATTGCCCGCGTGTGCTGGCTGAATTTCAAAGAAATCGCCTTCGTCCAGCACCTTGGCGATGACTTCGTGCATGTCGTAGGGCTGGTTGGCATTGTCGGGGATCAGCGTGTCGAGCGAAGGTTCCTCGCGGTCCCACGGGTCGCTGGTCGGCCGCTCGGGCACTGACTCGCGGTTCGACAGCGGCAGGTAATCGAAGAAATTGCGCGTCGCGAGCAGAGCCTCGATATCATTCTCGAAGGCGATATCGGCGACACTGGTCTTGGTGGTGTGGGTCACCGCCCCGCCCAGTTCCTCCTGCGTCACTTCCTCGTTGGTGACGGTTTTCACCACCTCCGGCCCGGTGACGAACATGTAGCTCGAATCCTTCACCATGAAGATGAAGTCGGTCATCGCCGGGGAATAAACCGCCCCGCCCGCGCATGGGCCCATGATGAGGCTAATCTGCGGCACGACCCCGCTGGCGAGCACGTTGCGCTGGAACACCTCGGCATAGCCGCCGAGCGAGGCGACGCCTTCCTGGATGCGCGCGCCGCCGCTGTCGTTCAGCCCGATGACCGGCGCGCCGACCTTCAGTGCCGTATCCATCACCTTGCAGATCTTCTCCGCATGACGCTTACTGAGCGAGCCGCCGAATACGGTGAAATCCTGACTGAAGACGAACACCAGCCGCCCGTTGATCGTGCCGGAACCGGTGACGACGCCGTCGCCCGTGATCTTCTGGTCCTCCATCCCGAAGTCGACGCAGTCGTGCTCGACATAGGTGTCGAGCTCCTCGAACGAGCCTTCGTCGAGCAGCACGTCGAGCCGCTCGCGCGCGGTCAGCTTGCCCTTGGCGTGCTGCGCGGCGATGCGCTTCTCCC
>JBGSPZ010000155.1:0-13163 GCA_041738375.1 Parerythrobacter sp.
CCAGCCCTTCGCGGACCGGACCGTGCGCGACCTGCCGCAACTGCTGCGCGCGGGCGATGTGCTGGTGCTGAACGATACACGGGTGATCCCGGCGCAGCTCGAGGGAAGGCGCGGAGAGGCGCGGATCGGTGCGACGCTGCACAAGCGGATCGATCTGCGCCGCTGGCAGGCCTTCATCCGCAACGCCAAGCGGCTGCGCGAAGGCGACCGGATCGAGTTTGCCGCCGGTGTGACTGCCATCTCGGAGGCGCGCCATGCCGATGGCAGCTTTACGCTGGCGTTCGAGGGCAAGGAACCGGTCGAGGTCTTGCTCGAACGCGCGGGGCAGATGCCGTTGCCGCCCTATATCGCTGGCAAGCGACCGACCGACGCGCGTGACCGTGAGGATTACCAGACGATATTCGCCGAGAAAGACGGTGCCGTCGCCGCGCCAACCGCTTCGCTGCACTTCACGCAGGGCCTGCTCGACGCGCTCGACGAGGCAGGGGTGCGGCGCGAGACGTTGACGCTGCATGTCGGGGCGGGGACTTTCCTGCCGGTCAAGGCCGAGGACACGCAGGATCACGCGATGCATGCCGAATGGGGGAGGATCGAACCCGCGACTGCGGAGCGCTTGAATGCGGCACGCCGCGACGGGCATCGCATTATCGCGGTCGGCACAACCAGCCTGCGCCTGCTGGAAAGCGCGGCGGGCGAAGACCGCGTCATCCACCCGTTCGAAGGCGACACCGCGATCTTCATCACCCCCGGCTATCGCTTCAGGGGCGTCGACGGGCTGATGACCAATTTCCACCTGCCCAAGTCGACCCTGTTCATGCTGGTCAGCGCGCTGATGGGCCGCGAACGGATGCTCGATGCCTATGCCCATGCGATCGAGTGTGAATACCGGTTCTACAGCTATGGCGATTCGAGCCTGCTGCTTCCCGATGCAAGTTAAGTTGTAATTGAAAACGCAATTGCTAGATACGTCCTCCCCGCGCGGTGCCATGGAGGCGAAATGACAGCCATTCTCGAGATTTCCGGCCTGACCAAGCGGTATGCCAGCGGGCTGGTCGCGCTCGACGATGTCGACCTCACGATCAACAGGGGCGAGATCTTCGCGCTGCTCGGACCCAATGGTGCCGGCAAGACGACGCTGATCGGCGCGGTGTGCGGACTGGTCAGGCCGACCGCCGGAACGATGCGTGCCTTCGGTCATGACATGGCGACCGACTGGCGCAAGGCGCGCGCACGGATCGGGCTGGTGCCGCAGGAACTTGCGACCGATATGTTCGAACCAGTCGAGCGCGCGGTCGCTTATTCGCGCGGGCTGTTCGGCCTGCCGCCGGATGGCGCGCATATCGAACAGGTGCTGCGATCGCTCAGCCTGTGGGAGAAACGCAAGGACCGGATCATGACGCTGTCGGGCGGGATGAAGCGCCGCGTGCTGATCGCCAAGGCGCTGGCGCACGAGCCGGACCTCTTGTTCCTCGACGAGCCGACTGCCGGGGTCGATGTCGAACTTCGGCGCGACATGTGGCGGCTGATCGGCCAGATGCGCGAGCGCGGTGTGACGATCATCCTGACCACCCATTACATCGAGGAAGCCGAGGAAATGGCCGACCGGGTGGGTATCATCCGCAAGGGCCGCATCCTGATGGTCGACGACAAGGCGGCGATGATGAAACGGCTCGGGCGAACCGAGGCGGTGATTACCCTCGCTCAGCCGCTGGCCGAGCTTCCTGCCGCACTCGCCGCCTTGACGGTCAGCCTCGAAAACGGTGGAACTTCGATCTGCTATCGCGGCGGGGACGGCACGGGCAAGGGCAAGGCCGAGGTGGCCGAACTGACCAAGGCGCTGGTACGGGCCGGGATCGATTACACCGGGATCGACATCCACGATTCCACGCTCGAGGACATCTTCGTCGACCTTGTCGAACAGCGCGAAGCGGAGAATGCGGCATGAGCTTCAACGCACGATCTGCCTGGTCGATCTACAAGCGCGAGCTGATGCGCTTCCTGCGCACCGCGTTCCAGTCGGTGCTCTCGCCGGTGCTTACCACCTCGCTCTATTTCATCGTCTTCGGCGCGGCGATTGGCGGGCGGATGCCCGATCTCGGCGGAGTAAACTACGCCGCCTTCATCATCCCCGGCCTGCTGATGCTGACGCTGCTGGGGGAGACGACTTCGAATTCGAGCTTCGGGATCTACATGCCGCGCTTCACCGGCACGATCTATGAGCTGCTGTCTGCACCCGTCGGAGTGGCGGAAACGCTGGTTGGCTTCGTCGGCGCAGCGGCGACCAAAAGCCTGATCCTCGCGGCGATCATCCTAACCACCGCGATGCTGTTCGTCGATTACACCATCGCCCATCCGTTCCTTGCGCTGCTGTACATCATGCTGGTCGCATCGGCGTTCAGCCTGTTCGGCTTCATCCTCGGTATCTGGGCGGACAATTTCGAGAAGCTGGGGATCATCCCGATGCTGATCCTCACCCCGCTGACCTTCCTCGGCGGCACCTTCTACTCGATCGACATGCTTCCGAGCCCGTGGGACAAGATCGCGCTCGCCAACCCGATCGTCTATCTGGTCAATGGGCTGCGCTGGACTTTCTACGGCCAGTCCGACGTGTCGATCGGCGTCTCGCTCGGGCTGACGCTCGGCTTCCTTGCGATTTGCGTCGCGATCATCGCCTATATCTTCAGGACCGGCTGGCGGCTGCGCGCCTGAGCGGCTAGGGGCGCGCACGATGACCGCCGACCGCTTCTCCTTCGAGATCCACGCCACCTGTGGCAAGGCACGCACCGGGACAATCCGGATGCAACGCGGCGAGATCCGCACGCCCGCCTTCATGCCGGTCGGCACCGCAGCCACGGTAAAGGCGATGAAGCCCGAAAGCGTGAGCGCAACGGGCGCGGACATCATTCTCGGCAACACCTACCACCTGATGCTTCGCCCCGGGGCGGAGCGGGTCGCGCGGCTCGGCGGGCTGCACAGGTTCATGAACTGGCAGCGTCCGATCCTCACCGACAGCGGCGGGTACCAGGTGATGAGCCTGTCCGACCTGCGCAAGCTGACGGAAGAGGGCGTCGAGTTTCGCAGCCATATCGACGGCTCGAAGCACATGCTTACGCCCGAACGCAGCATGGAAATCCAGCGCCTGCTCGGCTCAGACATCGTGATGGCGTTCGACGAATGCCCGCGGGCAGACCAGCCGCGTGAGGTGATTGCCAAAAGCATGGAGCTCTCGATGCGCTGGGCGCAGCGAAGCCGCGACGGTTTCGACAGCGGCGGGGAGCATGCCAGCCGTGCCGCGCTGTTCGGCATCCAGCAGGGCGCGCTCGACGAAGGCCTGCGGGCAGAGAGTGCGGGGAAGCTGACCGAGATCGGCTTCGACGGCTATGCCATCGGTGGGCTTGCGGTGGGAGAGGGGCAGGAGGCAATGTTTGCCACGCTCGATTTCGCGCCCGGCCAGTTGCCGCAGGACAAGCCGCGCTACCTGATGGGCGTCGGCAAGCCCGACGATCTGGTCGGCGCTGTGATGCGGGGTGTCGACATGTTCGACTGCGTGCTGCCCAGTCGGTCAGGCCGCAATGGGCAGGCCTTCACCTGGAACGGACCGCTCAACCTGCGCAACGCGCGCTTTGCGGAGGACCAGGCACAGCTCGATTCGCGCTGCACCTGCCCGACTTGCGGCACCTATACCCGCGCCTACCTGCACCATTTGGTGAAATCGGGAGAAATCCTCGGTGCGATGCTGATGACCGAACATAACATCGGCTTCTACCAGCAGCTGATGGCTGCGATGCGCGAGGCGATCGCAGAGCAGCGGTTTGCGGCGTTTGCGGTGGAATTCCGCCGGGGTTATCCAGGCTAGAACGAATAAGGGCGGCCCCGCAGGACCGCCCTTCGAATGTCGTTCCAGAACCGGATCAGCGCGAATAGAACTCGACAACCAGGTTCGGTTCCATCGTGACCGGGTAGGGCACTTCGTCGAGCTTCGGCACGCGGGTGAAGGTCACCTTGTCGTTGCCATCGGTCGAGACGTAGTCGGGAATGTCGCGCTCGGGCAGGCTCTGCGCTTCGATCACCAGCGCCATTTCCTTCGCCTTGTCACCCAGCGAAATCACGTCACCCACGTCGATCCGGCGGCTCGCGATGTTGCACTTCACACCGTTGACGCGGATGTGGCCGTGGCTGACGATCTGGCGCGCGGCGAAGATGGTCGGCGCGAACTTGGCGCGGTAGACCACCATGTCGAGACGGCGCTCGAGCAGGCCGATGAGGTTCTGCGAGGTATCGCCCTTCATCTTCGATGCCTGCTGGTAGGTCGACTTGAACTGCTTCTCGGTCACGTCGCCATAGTAGCCCTTGAGCTTCTGCTTGGCGCGCAGCTGGAGGCCGAAGTCCGAAGTCTTGCCCTTGCGGCGCTGGCCGTGCTGGCCGGGGCCATAGGAACGCTTGTTGACCGGGGAATTCGGGCGACCCCAGATGTTTTCACCCATCCGGCGGTCGAGTTTGTACTTGGCGCTCTTGCGCTTCGACATGAGTCGTGTCCTTCGATTTGCAATCGCCACCCCAGTGGTGGCGCTTCAACCCGGTATCGCACCGCAAGAGCAATTCTCTCCTGCGCGGCCACCGCTTCACCGGGGTACGGGGCCAATTCGCGAAGGCGCGCCAATAGCAGGAATGGGCATCCCGTCAAGCAAGGAAGGGCGCTCGACAAAACGCGGTCGAGACGGCAAAGGCGCGCGGATGAACGACAGCGTGAAAGCACCGGAAGATTGCCGCGACATGGCCGATGTCCGTCTGGGCGTCGACACCACAGACCAGCAAATCATGGACCTGATCGAACGCCGCTTCGGCTACATGCGTGCTGCGGCGCGGATCAAGCAGGATCGGGACGCCGTCCGCGACGAAGCACGCAAGTTGGCGGTGATCGAAGCCGTTCGCCGGCGCGCTACAGGCGCGGCGCTCCCGGCACAGGAAATCGCCGCGATATGGGACCGGCTGGTGGAGGCGTCGATCGCCTACGAACTGGTCGAATGGGACCGGTTGCGCGGCTGACGCGGTCTATTGCCCCTGGTTCTGTTTGACCCATTCCTCTGCGGTCAGGCACACGCGCTTCATGCGCCGACTGCCGACGCCTTCGGACACGCTCTTGCAGATTTTCTTGCTCGCTTCGGGCTTGGCCGGCTGCTCCTGGGTCTCCTGCTCGGGCTTTGAAGCAGCCAACGGAGCGGCGAGTGCGAACAGGGGCAAGGCAAGCAGGGAGAGTGCGACGCGCATGGCAGGACCTTTAAATTGGGAGGGATTACGGGGGGTTGGTGTGGTCTAGACATTTCAACCGGCCCTGTCGAGGCGGTTATTCTCCCTTGCGTCGCGGCCGTTCGAGCGACGACAGGACGCCGCGCAAAGTGCGAATCTCGAGGTGATTCCAGCCCGGTTTGGTCAGCACATTGCGCAAGGTGCGCCTGGTCGCCGCCACCCGGTCCTCGGGAAAGAAATAGCCCGTCTGCTCGAGCAGCTTCTCGAAATGGGCAATCAGCCCTTCAAGGTCCGCCTGCTGCGCGGGTGGCAGCAGGTCTTCCGCCGTCGGCTGCACCAGACCGCCCGTTGCCGCCTGCGTCTTCGACCATTCGTAGGCGCACAGGATCACCGCCTGGGCGAGATTGAGCGAGCTGAATTCCGGATTGATCGGCACGGTCAGGATCGCCCGCGCCAGTGCCACGTCCTCGATTTCCAGCCCCGATCGTTCGGCGCCGAACAGGATGGCGCTGCGCCCTGCGGCCTGCACGATCTCCCGCGCGGCGTCTTCCGGAGTGACGACAGGCTTGGTTACGCCGCGCTTGCGGACCGTAGTCGCGTAGATATGCGCGCAATCGGCCACCGCCTCGGCAGTGGTGTCGAACACCTTCGCCGCGTCGAGCACGATGTCCGCGCCCGAGGCCGACGGCCCCGCATCGGGGTTGGGCCACCCGTCGCGCGGGTTTACGATCCGCAATTCGGTGAGCCCGAAATTGAGCATGGCACGGGCTGCCTTGCCGATATTCTCACCCAGTTGCGGGCGGACGAGGACGATGATGGGCTTTGCGTCTTCAGCCATTGTTCGGTTTGGCGGGGGCCGCTTCCTGCACCGTACTGGCGAATTCCTCGAAATCGCGCGCCTCGCTGAAGTCGCGATAGACGCTGGCGAAGCGGATGTAGGCGACGCTGTCGATCTGGCGCAGCCCGTCCATCACCAGCTCGCCGATGCGCGAGGATGCGACCTCCGGTTCGCCCGTCGTCTCGATCTGGCGCTGGATGCCGGAGACGAGCTGGTCGATCCGTTCCTGCGCCACATCGCGCTTGCGGCAGGCGAGTGCGACCGACTGCTCCAGCTTGCTGCGGTCGAACGGCTCGCGCCGGTCGCCCGATTTGACGATCGTGACCTCGCGGAGCTGCACCCGCTCGAAGGTGGTAAAGCGCGCACCGCAGCTGGAGCATTGGCGCCGCCGCCGGATCGAGGCGTTGTCCTCGGTCGGGCGGCTGTCCTTTACCTGGCTGTCGTCATGCGCGCAGAAGGGGCATCGCATCGCCTGTGCCTACCTGCCGGGATATACCGGGAAGTCGGCGCACAGCTCGCTCACGCGGCGGCGGACGCTTTCCTCGACCTGTGCATCGCCTTCGGGGCCGTTGCTCGAAAGGCCGTCGACCACTTCGGCGATCAGCTTGCCCACCTTGCGGAATTCCGCCGGGCCGAAGCCGCGGGTGGTCCCCGCCGGGGTGCCGAGGCGGATGCCGCTGGTCACGAAGGGGCTGCGCGTGTCGTAGGGGATGCCGTTCTTGTTGCAGGTCAGCCAGGCGCGGTCGAGACCCGCCTCGGCCGCCTTGCCGGTGACGTCCTTGGCCGTGAGGTCGACCAGCATCGAGTGGTTGTCCGTCCCGCCGGAGACGATCCGCAGGCCGTTCTCCTCGAGGCTGGCGGCCAGCGCGCGGGCGTTCTCTACCACGCTGCTGGCATAGGCCTTGAACTCGGGTCGGAGCGCTTCGCGGAAGGCGACCGCCTTGGCGGCGACGATATGCATCAGCGGGCCGCCCTGCATGCCGGGGAACACCGCCATATTGATCGGCTTGGTCAGTTCCTCGTCGTTCCACAGGATCACGCCCGAGCGCGGGCCGCGCAGGCTCTTGTGGGTGGTGGTGGTGACGACATGGGCATGCGGGAAGGGCGAAGGGTGAGCGCCGCCCGCGACCAGGCCGGAAATATGGCTCATATCGACCATCAGGGAAGCGCCGATCTCGTCCGCCACCTTGCGGAACGCCGCCCAGTCCCACACCCGCGAATAGGCGGTGCCGCCGGCGATGATCAGCTTTGGCTTGTGCTCGCGTGCGATCTTCATGACCTCGTCCATGTCGATGCGTTCGTCATCCTTGCGCACGCCATAGGGGACGGGATTGAACCACTTGCCGCTCATGTTGACCGGCGAGCCATGGGTCAGGTGCCCGCCCGAATTGAGGTCGAGCCCCATGAAGGTGTCGCCCGGATTGAGCAGGGCGAGGAACACCGCCTGGTTCATCTGCGAGCCGGAGTTGGGTTGCACATTGGCGAAGTTGCAGCCGAACAGCTGCTTGGCGCGGTCGATCGCCAGCGTCTCGACCACATCGGCATAGTCGCAGCCGCCGTAGTAGCGCTTGCCCGGGTAGCCCTCGGCATATTTGTTGGTGAACACGCTGCCAGCCGCTTCCAGCACCGCTTTGGAGGCAATGTTTTCACTCGCGATCAGCTCGATTTTGTCCTGCTGGCGCTTGAGTTCATTGGCGCACGCCTGCGCGATCTCGGGATCGGCGGTCGCGAGGTCGTCGTGCCAGAAGCGGCGCATGATGTCGGTGTTGGTCTGTTCGGCGGTGCTCATCGGGGGTCTCAACAGCTCGGGTTGGAAAGTTTGTCGACGCGGCGCTGGTGGCGGCCACCGGCGAATTCGGTTTCGAGGAAGGCGGTGACGCAGGCCTTTGCCATGTCGCTGCCAATCAGCCGCGCGCCCAGCGCAATGCAGTTCGCATCATTGTGCTCCCGGGCGAGCGCGGCAGACAGCGGTTCGGAAACCAGCGCGCAGCGCAGTTCAGGCTGGCGATTGACCGAGATCGAGATCCCGATCCCGCTGCCGCACAGCGCAATGCCACGCTCGGCGGTGCCGTCAGCTACGACAGATGCCAGCTTGTAACCGTAGTCGGGGTAGTCAACGCTGTCGGTGGTCTCAGGCCCAAGGTCCGCTACCTCGTGTCCCTGCTCGATCAGCCACTCGCGCAACTCGGCCTTGAGCGCGATGGCGGCATGATCCGAGGCGATGGCGATACGCATGATGTGCGACCTGCGGCTGTGAATCGGTGAAGGCGGTTCCATAGGGGCTGCGCACCGCGCTGGCCACCATATATGGCTGTCCATCCCCAATTGCGCCCGAGGCATTGACGAAGGGTGGGTGCGCCCGCATCACAGCGGCGAGAGAGGGGTCGGATATGAAGCAATGGATACCGGCGGCGCTGGCCGTGGTCCTGGGGTTTGCGCTGGCTGTGCTAGCCACGACCCCGCAACCTCCCGCGCCTTCGTCGACCGATAAAGCCGCCTTCTCTGCTGCGCGTGCCATGGAGCACGTGCGGATCATCGCGCGCGAGCCGCATCCCACGGGAAGTGCGGAAAACGCGGAAGTCCGCGCCTATCTCGAACGGGAGATCGAGGCACTCGGCGGCGAGGTCATCCTCGAGGAAGCGCCTGTTCCCGACAGAGGCCTCGAAAAGATGGAGCGGTGGAGCGGCGAGCGACCCGATGCTCTGACGTTGACCAATGTGATCGGCGTGTTCAAGGGCACCGACCCGGAGGCAAAATCGGTGGCGCTGATGGCGCATCACGACACCGTCTACGGCTCCCCCGGCGCGCCCGACGACAGCGCCGGGGTCGCTGCGACCCTCGAAACCGTGCGCGCGATCCGCACCGAAGGGCAGACGAAGCGCGACATAGTGATCCTGCTGACCGATGGCGAGGAGCTGGGCCTGCTCGGCGCGCGGCATTTCTTCGCCGAGAACCCGCTGGCGAAGCGCATTGGCGCGATCATCAATCTCGAGGCGCGCGGCGGGGGCGGGAGGACCACGCTGTTCCAGACCTCGGCCGACAATGGCGCGGCCGTCGAAGTCTATGCCGAAGCGGTGCGCCGACCGGGCGGCTCCTCGCTGGCGACCTTCATCTACGAGGCGCTGCCCAACGACACCGATCTGACCCCGGCGCTGGAGGGGGACTATGCGGCCTACAACCTGTCGTTCATCGGCCGGCCGGGCCAATACCATTCGCCCAAGGCGATCCCCGATGCGCTGGATCAGGGCGCGGTGCAGGACATGGGGGACTAGTCGCTTGCCCTGACACGCTCGCTCGCCAACGCGGAGTCGCTTCCTGGGCTGCAGCCGAACCGGACCTTCTTCGATGTCCTCGGCCTGTTCCTGATCCACTATGGCGCGGTAGTGGGATGGCTCCTGCTCGGTGTCACCGCCGCGCTGCACCTGCTGTGTCTGCGCGGCAATCTGCCGGGTGGCTGGTGGCGCGGGCTTGCGGCGAGCGGGGCAGTGCTGGTCGGCGGGGGATTGGCGCTGTATCTCGCCAATATCCTGTCGGGAGCCGGTTCGGGCGAACTGCGCTATTACGACCGGCTCGCGGCGATCCCGCTGCTCGAAGGGCAGGCGCTGCTGCTGTGCGTCGCGGCGCTGGTCGCCACCTTGCCGCTATGGGCAGGGCGCGCGGGCAGCATCCTTGGCGTGCTGATTGCCCTCGCCATGCAGCTCGCCGCACCGACGACGGCGTTCCTCGTGGTCTGGCCCTTGCTCTTCGCCGGGATCATAGGAGTGTCGAAACGCTATCTACCCGGCAAGGGCGGCAATGCACTGCGCGTGGTTCTCGCCGCCCTCGCGCTCGGCATGCTGCTCCAGTTCGGCCAAATGTTCATGCAAGGCGTCGGGCCGGACCTGCCTTCGGTCGGAGTTCTGCTCGCCGCGCTTGCAATCCCCGTGCTCGGGCCACTGGCGCCGCCAGTTGCAACGAAACGTGCAGTGCTCGTCGCAGCGATCTGCACCGTAGCAGCACTGGCTATCGCGCTATTCGTCCGCTTCGACCCGGTGGCCGACACGGTGCCGGCCTTCCGCTCGATGCGGGGATGAGGTCATGACCCCTGCGCTACAACGCAGGGGTCATTGAAACCTTACTGATCCAGAAACGACCGCATCTTCCGCGAGCGGCTCGGGTGCTTGAGTTTCCTCAGCGCCTTCGCCTCGATCTGGCGGATGCGTTCGCGGGTGACCGAGAACTGCTGGCCGACTTCCTCCAGCGTGTGGTCGGTGTTCATCCCGATGCCGAAGCGCATGCGCAGCACGCGTTCCTCGCGCGGGGTGAGGCTGGCGAGCACGCGGGTGACGGTTTCCTTGAGGTTCGCCTGAATCGCGGCGTCGACCGGGATCACCGCGTTCTTGTCCTCGATGAAGTCGCCCAGGTGGCTGTCTTCCTCGTCGCCGATCGGCGTTTCGAGGCTGATCGGCTCCTTGGCGATCTTCATGACTTTCCGCACCTTTTCCAAAGGCATGGAGAGTCTTTCCGCCATCTCTTCCGGCGTGGGCTCGCGGCCCTGCTCGTGGAGGAACTGGCGGCTGGTGCGGACCAGCTTGTTGATCGTCTCGATCATGTGGACCGGGATGCGGATGGTCCGCGCCTGGTCGGCGATCGAGCGGGTGATCGCCTGCCGGATCCACCACGTGGCATAGGTGCTGAACTTGTAGCCGCGGCGGTATTCGAACTTGTCGACCGCCTTCATCAGGCCGATGTTGCCTTCCTGAATGAGATCAAGGAATTGCAGGCCCCTGTTGGTGTATTTCTTGGCAATCGAGATAACCAGCCGCAGGTTGGCCTCGACCATTTCCTTCTTGGCGATGCGCGCTTCGCGCTCGCCCTTCTGGACCATGTTGACGATCCGGCGGAATTCCGGGAGCGACATGCCCGACTGGCTGGCGATATCCGAAATTTCGACCCGGATGCGCTCGATCGCGTCGGCTTCCTTCTCGGCGAAGGCGGCCCATTTCTTGTCCTTCTTCGCCCAATCCTTGAGCCAGTCTTCATCCAGCTCGTTGCCGATGTAGGCACCAAGGAAATCGGTACGCTTGACCTTGTGGCGCTCTGCCAGGCGGAGCATCTGGCCGCCGAGCGCGGTCAGACGGCGGTTGAAGGCGTAGAGATTGTCGACCAGGAATTCGATCTTGGTCGCATGGAACTGCACGCTCTCGACCTCGGCGGTGAGTTCTTCGCGCAGCCGCTCGTACTTGTTTTCCTTGGCCTTGGCGAATTCGGCGCCAGCGGCAAGCGTTTCGACCCGCTCGGCCTGCAGCTTCTCGAAGCTCTTGAACAGCGCGGTGATCCGGGCAAAGCGTTCGAGCGCGTCGGGCTTGAGCGCAGCTTCCATCTGCGCCAGCGACATGGTGTTGTCTTCTTCGTCGTCTTCCTCGCGACGCTTGGCGGCACGCTCCTCGCCGTCCTCGTCCTCGTCGGAAGCTTCTTCCTCTTCCTCGACCTCGTCGTCGTCGCGGATCGTCGGGCCGGCGGTTTCTTCCGAAATCTCGCCGTCGTCGTCGTCCTCGCCTTCCTCCATCTTGTCGACCGGAGGTTGCTTCGAGAGCATTGCGTCGAGATCGAGGATCTCGCGCAGCTGCATTTCCTCGTTGTTGAGCGCCTCGGACCAGTGGATGATCGCGTGGAAGGTGATCGGGCTTTCGCACAAGCCCATGATCATCATGTCGCGCCCGGCCTCGATCCGCTTGGCGATGGCGATTTCGCCCTCGCGGCTGAGCAGTTCGACCGCGCCCATCTCGCGCAGATACATGCGCACCGGATCGTCGGTCCGCTCGCCCACGGCGAGCTTCTTCGGGCCGGCGGGGGCCTTGCGGACTTCCTTTTCCTCGTCGTCGGCGATTTCTTCGACTTCGTCCTGCTGCTCGCCTTCGGCCTCGGCCTCCTCGTCGTTCTCGACGATATTGACGCCCATTTCGCTGATCGCGGACATCACGTCCTCGATCTGTTCGGAATTCATCTGGTCCTGCGGCAGCGCCTCGTTGAGCTCGTCATAGGTGATGTAGCCCTTGCGCTTCGCCTTGGTGATCAGCTTCTTGATCGACGCTTCGTTGAGGTCGATTAGCGGAGCATCGTCATCTTTACCGGTGCTGCCGCCGTTGTTTTTCGAGGCCATATGTCCCGTTCAATCCGTATCTGCGACAGGCTCGGTGGTTGTGCCGGCCTGTCGGTCTGAATCCATGCGGGCCGCCGCAGCGGCCCTGTCGCTCACCATCTGCCCGAGTCGCCGCTCGAAATCCAGCTTCCGCTTGAGCAACCGCTGCTGCTCGGCAAAAGCGCCTTCGGGGTCGGTTTCGAACCGCGCAGTGGCTGCCAGCAGGGCAGCCTCCAGCGCAGGTCGTTCGACCAGCAATGACACGGCTTCGGCCAGATCGTCACGGGCAGCTTGCGGATCGATACCTTCACGCAGGAAGGAGAAACGGGTTTCATCCGGCGGCGCAACGAGGCCTTCGGAGATGCATATGGGCGATTCGCCGCCGCGTTCAAGCGTTTCCGCCGCTTCGAGGAGGAAATCTATCGCGGGTGCGAGATTTCGGTCACTCGCGGCAAAGCGCGAGAGAACGTCCGCGTGGCGGTCGATCTGGTCGGGGAAGCGTGCAAGGCCCGTGACGACCGCCGAAGACAGGCCGATCTTCGCCCCTGCGCCGCTCGCGCGCTTCAGGCGCCGCGCGGCATCGAGAGTGAGCGTGGGGTTGACAGGCAACCCGCGTTGCCATGGCCGGCCTGGCTGGCGAGAATTGTCGCGTGGCGGGAAGGCAAAGGCAGAGAAGCGCTCCAGCAGTTCGCGCTTGTAGAGCGCGACAATATCGGGGTGCTGGATCGCTTCGACGTGACCCAGCAGACGAGCCTTGAGGCCTGCCTTGGCCTCGGGTGTGTCGAGCGGCTGTGCGTCGCGTTCATGCAGCCACAACGTGTCGAGCAGGCTGTGCGGGGCATCGAGCAGGGCGTCCATCGCGCTGCGACCCTTCTGCTTGAGCAGGTCGTCGGGATCGAGACCGGAGGGCAGCCGGACGATCCGGAGCGTATGCGCCGGGCGGAGCAGGGGGAGGGC
>JBGSPZ010000426.1:0-3903 GCA_041738375.1 Parerythrobacter sp.
CCGAGGTGCAGCGTCGCATAGCCACCGATCCGCGCGATCGGCCCCTGCGCGATTTCGACCGACTGCAGCTTGGCCCGGTTCGCTACGGCGGTTGCGGGGGCGAGCCAGCCGCTACGGCGGTAGATTTGCACTCCATCGATAGCGTTGCGGGCAAAGCGCCACAGGAATGTCTGCCGCAGTATCAGCAACGCCGCGATGGCCAAGGGAATCAGTGCATAGCCCCATTTGCCGTCGAGCTGTTCGATGCCGCTGTAGAGAGCGAGCCAAAGTATCCCGCAGCCGATCAGCCCCGGAACCAGCCCATCGATTGCGATCCCGGCATTGCGGTAGGCGGTGCTGCTGCGCTGCCATTCGAGGTTCATGGGTGGTGCACGAAAGCCCGCTGCCTCGACAATCGGCTCCAGCTCGTCCAGCTGCGCGAAGGGCGCGACGTCGTGGCTCGCCCCGCCTGTATCCTGCGCCAGGCTGACAAAGCTGAGCCCGTGCCAGCCGAACCGCTGGCGCAGGAAGCCGGTCCCAATGTTGTAGGCCTGCACCCGATGCACCGGCATCACCACATCGGTGCGCGTCAGCAAACCCCGGCGGCGGCGGAACCCCTTGGCGGTCCGCTCGAGCACGAAGCCCCAATCGCGTATCACCGTCCGCACGATGCCGGTCATCGAGCCGACGATCAGCAACCCGATCAGCCCGGCTATCGCGCCCAGCGCCTGCGCCACCGGCCCCAATTGCGCGATCCAGTCGCCCGGTCCGGCGAGCCATTCCATCCACAGGTCCGGGTCCCACACCTCGATCCCGAGGAAGCTGTCGAGATATTGCAGCGCGCCGCCAAGCACCGCGAACACCGCGAGCGAGAATTCGAACAGCCCGAAGGTGAGCAGGCGCTTCGGCCCCATGGCGAACAGCACTTCGGCGGGGGTGGAGGCGGGGGCGGTCGCTTGCACCGCGGCATCGCCCGTATCGGCAACCGCTTCCGGGCCGGTTACGGCCTGATCGACCTCGTCCTTCTGCGCGCGCACCAGTTCGCGAAGCGCCTCGCCTTCGCTCTCCTTCAGATAGGCGAGCTTCATCTCGTCCTTGCCGCCCGCGCCGGTCTCGAACCGGACCTCGACCAGCCCGAACAGCCGCGGGATCAGCGCCTGCTCGAGGCTCACATCCTGGATCCGCTCGTAGGGCACCGAGCGCGCCGCGCGGCTGAGTACGCCGCTCTCGACGCGGATATCCTCTTCGCCGACCACGTAAGTGAACCGCCGCCAGCGGATGTAGCTGGCGAGTGTCCCGCCGAGAATCACCAGCGCGCCGATCCCGAGTGCGAGGAACACGCTGTAGCCGCGGCTGCCCGAACCGAAGAACACCGCGATCACCGGGAATATCGCATTGCGCAGCGCAGCCGCGCCTTGCGCCAGCACGCTGACCGGGTTGGTCCGCTGCGGGATCCCGAGCGGAATCGCCGCTTCGCTCACAGCGTCTCGCGCTTGATATGTTCGCGGATCGCCTCACGCATCGCCGCCGCGTCATAGCTCGCGAGGCCAGGCAGCTTGACCGAGGCGTTGTGCGTGCCTGCCGTATGCACCGTCAGCGTTGCCAGACCGAAAGCGCGCTCGAGCGGGCTCTCGTCGAGATCGATATGCTGGACGCGCCCGAACGGCACCACCGTGTCCGACCGGAACAGCAATCCGCGCACCACCCGCAGGCGGTCGCCCCCCATGTCGTACCCGCAGGCGGTCCAGCGCCGCAGCGGGATGCGCAGGATAATGAAGGCGGCAAGCACCACCACCGGCACGACGATCGCGCCCAACGGGAGCATCTCCGCGCTTTCCAGCACGAAGGCGGCGATCAGCACGGGCAGCATGGCGAGGGCGGCACGGATTCGCGTCACGGTGACGAAGCGCGGGTCGAGCTTGGTGAGGTCTTCCATGGTGCCTTAGTCTAATAAGACGGTGGCCACGGGCAAGCGCAATCGTGCGCTGAGCTTCATTCACGAAGATTGAAGAGGATGGTGCTGCTGGGGAGGATTGAACTCCCGGCCTCACCCTTACCAAGGGTGCGCTCTACCACTGAGCTACAGCAGCCTGTCCAAGGGGCGCGCCTATTGTCGTGCGCCGTCCGAATGTCAAGCCAAGCTTGATGCACGGCGCCAATAACGCCAAGGCGTTTCGCATGGGTGAAGAGACCGGCAAGAATATGTCGCGCGAAGAGCGGCTCGCGGCCAAGCTGCGCGAGAACCTGCGGCGCAGGAAAGCACAGGCCCGCGAAATGGGGGCCGAATCAGGCGAATGCGGGGTTTCCAAAGATGGCGCGAATAGCTAACGCGACGTGCTCGTTTCCTGTCCCGCTGACGCGGGGGACGGTGCCAGCCCTCTCCTCCGCCCAGCCACCCGATAGCTTGACCGGGATCATATCGGGTGGCTGGGCGGGGGAGAGGGCCGGAGCCGCAATACCGGAGAACAGATGCCAAGCCTGATCCTCGTCCGCCACGGCCAGAGCCAGTGGAACCTCGAAAACCGCTTTACCGGCTGGTGGGATGTCGACCTGACCGAGCAGGGCGAGGCCGAAGCGCGCGCCGCCGGCGATCTGCTGCGCGAGCGGGGCCTGCTACCGACCGTCGCCTTCACCTCGCTCCAGACCCGCGCGATCAAGACGCTGCATTTTGCGCTCGAGCATTGCAATCGGCTTTGGATCCCCGAAACCAAGGACTGGCGGCTCAACGAGCGCCACTATGGCGGGCTGACGGGGCTCGACAAGCAACAGACGCGCGAACGCCACGGCGACCAGCAGGTCCATATCTGGCGTCGCAGTTTCGACGTGCCGCCGCCCGATATGGAACCTGGCAGCGACTACGATCTCGCATCCGATCCGCGCTATGCCGGGATCGCCGTGCCTCAGACCGAAAGCCTCAAGCTGACCATCGAACGCGTGCTGCCTTATTGGGAAAGCGCCATCCTGCCGGTGCTGGCGAGCGGCGAGACGGTGATTATCTCCGCCCACGGCAATTCGCTGCGCGCGCTGGTGAAACATCTCTCCGGGATTTCGGACGAGGACATCACCGGGCTCGAAATCCCGACCGGCCAGCCGATCGTCTATGAGTTCGACGACGCGATGACCCCGGGCGAACGCTACTACCTGAAGGACGGTTGAGATGAGCGCGGGGGTAAAGATCGCCATCGTGATGGGCAGCCAGTCCGACTGGCCGACCATGCGCTGCGCCGCCGAGGTACTGGAAGAGCTGGGCGTGGCGAGCGACGTGCGCATCGTCTCGGCCCACCGCACGCCCGACCGGATGTACGATTTCGCGCGTGGCGCGGAGGCCGAAGGGTTCCAGCTGATCATCGCCGGTGCGGGGGGTGCGGCGCATCTGCCGGGGATGATCTCGGCGCTCACCCACCTCCCAGTGCTCGGGGTGCCAGTGCAGTCGAAGGCGTTGAGCGGGCAGGACAGCCTGCTGTCCATCGTCCAGATGCCCGCCGGGGTGCCGACCGCGACCTTCGCCATCGGCGAAGCGGGCGCGACCAACGCCGGGCTCTATGCCGCCGCCATTCTCGCGCTGAACGACCCGGACCTGTCGCAGCGGCTGAAGGACTGGCGCACGGCACGCAGTGCTGCGGTCAGCCAACGGCCCGAAGGATGATTGCCGGATGATCGCATCGGGGGGAACGATCGGGATATTAGGCGGCGGCCAGCTTGGCCGGATGATGGCGGTGGCCGCCGCGCAGCTCGGCTATCGCTGCATCGGCTATGCGCCGCAGGGCGACAATGTCGCGGCAGACGTCTGCGCCGACTTCTTCACCAAGCGGTGGGACGATGCGCAGGCGATGGCCGCCTTCGCGCAGCAATGCGACATCATCACCTGGGAATTCGAGAACGTCCCGGTTGCGCCGCTGCTGCCGATCGCCGAACGGCTCGCCC
>JBGSPZ010000167.1:0-4306 GCA_041738375.1 Parerythrobacter sp.
GCCGGCCCGGCCGCAGCAGCCGACGCACCGGCTGCCGAAGAGCAGACCGAATTCGACGTCATCCTCACCGGCGACGGTGGCAAGAAGATCCAGGTCATCAAGGAAGTCCGCGCGATCACCGGGCTCGGCCTGGGCGAAGCCAAGGCGCTGGTCGAAGAAGCGCCGAAGGCCGTCAAGGAAGGCGTCAACAAGGCTGAAGCCGAAGAAATCAAGGCGAAGATCGAAGCAGCCGGCGGTACCGTCGAGCTCAAGTGACGAGACGGGGCGCAAGCCCCGCCGTCATCCTGAACTTGTTTCAGGATCTCGTGCTTCGTTGCGAGAACACGAAAGGGCGGTGCCGCAAGGTGCCGCCCTTTTCTTATTCGGGGTCGCGATTCCCCTCATCTCGTGCCGCGCGCTCGAGATAGGCGATGATCGAGGCGCGGGTGTCGGCAGATTCGATCCCGCGGAATTTCATCTTGGTGCCGGGCGCGAAGCCCTCCGGGTCGGCAAGAAATCGGTCGAGCGTCGCTGCATTCCAGGTTCCGCCGACCGACTTCAGCGCCTCGCTGTAGCGATAGTTTTCGACCGAACCGATCGGACGGCCGTAGATGCCCACCAGATGCGGCCCGACGCCGTTGATGCGATATTCGTGCGCGTGGCAGGGCGCGCATTTCCCGTAGCCACTATCCTCGAACAGCGCAGCGGCGCTTACCTCCGGCGGAACATCGGGTAACTGCGGGTCCAGTGCGATCGGCGGGCGCGGCGTTGTATCGACCGCGACGGGCCGCTCGTTCGGGGCGCAGCTTCCCGCAGCCAACCCCAGCAACGCCGACAACACGACGAAAGCCCCCCATCCCCGCCCTATCGACCGTTCGCAGAATTCCGTCATATGTGCGCTTCCCTTGCCGGCCGCTTTCCGCCAGTTTGCGCCCACATTTCAGGGGACTGCCAAAAAATGTCGAATCGATTCTTGCTTCTTGCCACAGTTGCGTCTGCCGCGCTGTTCGCCGCCTTGCCCGCTCACGCGCAGGATGCGCCGATCGTGCAACCCGGCGCACCGGGTCAGGTGTCCAAGCAGATCAAGCCGGACGATGCGATCAAACTGGCGGGCGCGCGCTTCATCCAGGCCGATCTCGACTTCATGCAGGCGATGATCCCGCATCACTATCAGGCAAGCCAGATGGTTGCGCTGGTCAAGGACCGTACCAACACCACCGATGTCGTCGCCATCGCGGACAAGATCGCCGCGAGCCAAGACGACGAGATCGCCTTCATGCAGCAATGGCTGCGCGATCGCGGCGCGGCCGCGCCCGATCCGGCGGCGCATGCCAAGATGGGCCACGACATGGCGGCGATGCACCAAGGGATGGCGGGCATGGCGACCCCCGAACAGATGGCGGCACTGGCCGCCGCATCGGGCACCGAATTCGACCGCAGGTTCCTGACCCTGATGATCGCACACCACAAGGGCGCGCTCGACATGGTCGACGATCTGTTCGAGCAACAGGGCTCGGCCTACGATCCGGTGATGTACCGTTTCGTCAACGACATAAAGGCGGACCAGTCCTCCGAAATCGAACGGATGAACACACTGCTCGAAGGGCTGTCGGACGATCCCCGGACCAAGCTCGCCGCCGGTTTCATCGATGCGGAAAGCGCGAGCAAAGGGCTGACCCTGGTGGGCAGCCTGCCCAAGCCTGCGGGCTTCTTCGATCCGGAAAATCCCGCCGGCCTGCGGCTTGAGAAAGCCAAGGAAAGCCCGATCGCCAAGCCCAAGACCGAAGAACCCAAGCCGGCAGGCGAGGACGATCCGGCCGCCAAGGCGATTACCGCGCTGCGCACCGCACTGACCACCCTCGAGGCGGCTGCCAAGGAAGGCGAAGCCAAGCGCGACCCCGGGGGCGACAGCAAGACCGCGCTGAGCGAACGCGGCTCGCTGCTCAATTTCGCCAACACCGACATGGCCTTCCGCGGCAACACGCTGGTGGTCGGCAATTACCACGGTTTCAACATCTACGACATCGCTGGCAACCAGACGCCGAAGCTGGTCAACTCGGTGGTCTGCCCCGGCGGGCAGGGCGATGTGTCGATCGTCGGCGACCTGCTGATCATGTCGGTCGAGCAGACCAGTGGACGGGTCGACTGCGGGCTGCAGGGGATTGACCAGGATGTGAGCGCAGACCGGTTCCGCGGCCTGCGCATATTCGATATCGCCAACCTGCGCGCGCCCCGTCAGGTCGGCCAGGTGCAGACCTGCCGCGGATCGCACACCCACTCGGTGGTGGCGGAGGATGCGACCAGCATCCTCGTCTACAACTCGGGCACAGCCGGCGTGCGCAGCGGCGAGGAATTGCCCGGCTGCACGGTCTATGGCGCGGGCGAACGCGGATCGTCGCTGTTCAGCATCGACGTGATCGAAATCCCCAAAGCGAACCCGTCTGCCGCACGGATCATCGATTCGCCGCGGGTCTTTGCCGACGGCGAGAAGATCGACGGGCTGTGGGGCGGCGGCGACCATGGCGACGGGACCCAGCGCACTTCGCGCACCGACCAGTGTCACGACATTACCATCTTCCCGAGCAAGGCGATCGCCGCCGGGGCGTGTTCGGGCAACGGCATCGTGCTCGACATTGCCAACCCGCGCGCACCCCGGCGGATCGACGATGCGACCGACAAGGGTTTCGCCTACTGGCACTCCGCCACCTTCAACAACGACGGCACCAAGGTGGTGTTCACCGACGAGTGGGGTGGCGGCGGGCGGCCGCGCTGCAAGGCGCAGGATCCGAAGGAATGGGGCGCCAACGCGATCTACGACCTTTCCGGCGGGGAACTGACCGCTCGGAGCCTCTACAAGCTGCCCGCCGCGCAGGGCGAAATGGAAAACTGCGTCGCGCATAATGGCTCGCTGGTGCCGGTGCCGGGGCGCGATATCTTCGTCCAGGCATGGTACCAGGGCGGGATTTCGCTGATGGACTTCACCGACAGCGCCAATCCTTATGAAATCGCCTATTTCGATCGCGGGCCGGTGAACAAGGACCAGATGGTCCTTGGCGGCTTCTGGTCGGTTTACTGGTACAATGGCCGGATCTACGGCACCGAGATCGCGCGCGGCCTCGACGTGTTCGAACTCGCGCCGTCGGAATTCCTGAGCGAGAACGAGATCGCCGCCGCGAAGCTCGCCAGCCAGGGCGAGACCTTCAACCCGCAGCAGCAGTATCCGGTCGTCTGGCCCGACGCACCGGTCGTGGCGCGGGCCTATATCGACCAGCTCCAGCGCAAGGAACCGATGGGCGAAGCGCAACTGGCACCGCTGATGGCCGCGCTCGGTGCGGCCGAAGCGGGCGATATTGCGGCTGCGGGAACGCTGGACTCGATCGCTTCAGGAATGTCCGAAGGCGATCCGCTGGTTGGCAGGCTTGCCGCTACGCTGCGCGGGATCGCGGAAGGTCTGCGCACAGGCGGCTGAGTGCCGCCCGTGCGATCCGGCGGCGGGAAGGCTTAGCCTTCCGCCGCCATTTCCGCTTCGGTCTGGTCGTATTCGGCGGAATTGGCGGCGCGGATGATTTCACAGCTGCCGAGGATCGTGGTGAAGAAATCGGTGATCTCTTCCTCGCCGGTCATGGCGGTGAGCTCATCGGTCAGCTCATCGGTCCGCGAATCGATCCGCGCTTCATAATCGGCGTCATCGCCCGCGAAGCGGTTGTAGGCCATCGCCAGCCATACGGTCGCCGACCCGACCAGCTCGCCCGAGAAATCGGGGTCTTCTTCCTCGATGATGCCGGCGAGATAGGCGTTGGCGATGCCGCAATCCATCGCGACATCGTAGTCGAGCGTCTCATCGTCCTGTGCGGCAACCGGCGCGGAAAAAACCAGCGCCGTTGCGGCTGCCAGTGAAACGATCATTGCACGCATGGAATTCTACCCCCGTCCTCGAATACCGCTTCCTAATCGCTTCGCACTTCGACCGATAGTCCCAATCGGCTGTGGCATTTGCGTCGCGTCGGGGCGGCAAAAAACCTCGCTTGCGCCAGCCAGGCTTTCGCTGTGGTGAACCCGCGCCTATCCGGGCCGGCTGCTCATGACACGCGAACACATCTCGACCGCCGGAACCCATGGCACATGGGCACCTTGGCGCACCGAACTGGCGGCCACACTGCGGCTGAGCTGGCCGCTGGCGCTCGCCAATCTGCTGCAGATGCTGACCTATGCGGTCGATGTGATTTTCATCGCTCGGCTGGGCGAGGCACCGCTGGCGGCCTCGGCCATGGTGGTGGCGCTGTTCGGGCTGGTGTTGTGGGCGCTGTCCGGGCTGACCGGCGCGGTT
>JBGSPZ010000428.1:0-3382 GCA_041738375.1 Parerythrobacter sp.
GCGCCATTGCCCTCGGCGCGGCCGTGGCAGGTCGATCCCGCGCAGGAGGCGACGCCTTCGATTCGCTTGCCGTTCGATTGCGCATCGGCGCTCGATCCGCCACCGGCGAGCAGGGCCAGCCCCGCCAGCAGTGGCAGGGCACCGAGGATAAAGGCTTTTCCCCCAAACCGCATCACGAACCGTACCCCCCAGTCACGCAGACTAGGCAATCGGGGCCGGTCCGCAAGAGCGGATTCGGAGATTCCGACGAATTGGCATGACTGCCGGCCGATTGGCCGGACCTGGTACCGGCACGTCTTGCGTATCGCACGTCCCATTGCCTCCCGGACCCTCGCGATCCCGCACCGACACGGAACCATCCCTCAAGGGCTTATCAATCTACTTGATCCTGCGCCGCCTTATGGCGTGTCGTCAGGTTCATGCGACCCGGTTGGACCGGACGGTCCGCGGCCCGATCAGGCCATCATCTTGGCAGTAAGCAGCTCGAGCTGCGATTCGCACCCGTTTTCCATCAGCTGGAGGCCAAGCGCCTCGCCCGTGGTGGCGGGTTCGGCCAGCGTCTTGAACGAGATGACGGAGGATTCGCCTCCCGGTCCGGTCAGGACGTAGTCGACCCCTTCCCTTACCGCAGGCGTGTCCGAATCCATGTCGACCAGCGACACCTGAGCCGGAAAGGCGACGTGGATATGCTCGGTCATGCCGGGCGCCGTCAGCATGTAGGTCGACGGCTGGTCCCCGCCTGGGCGGAAGAAAGTGAGCGCCGAAAGATCGGGCAGGCAGATCGCGCCCGACTTGGTGACGTCGACCTGCCACAGGTTCGAGGCGGGGGCAGCTCCGCCCCCTGGTCCCTGGCGCGTGGCCCCCGGAATGCGCCGTTCCTTCGGCCGTTGCTGGGTCAGGGTCGTCATGGTGCTGCGCCGGCTGGTGCCGCGTGCGGCGACGCGGTGCGTCCCCGGACCGGTGATGACTCGCGTCCCGCCGTCGGCAAGGATGGTCAGCGTATCGCCCGGCTTGAGCGTCACCGAGCTGGCATCGTCGAGCTTCTTGCCCGGCGGATATTGTCCCGCCGACGGTCCGCTCGATTTCACAACCACGCCTGCCTGCACTCCGCCGGCCAGCGCCAAGCCCGCCGCAGTACCTGCGACAAGCAGCGAACTGCGAATTTTCCTACCCGAGAACATAGGCATTTCCCTCGCCAAGATTGCGCATCCGGTGCAGCAGGTTGGCAAGCGCCGCGTCCTCCGGATGCCGTGCAGAGACCTTCTCTATCAGTTCGACCGCTTCGGTATTGTTCTTTTCCGACAAAATCATGGCCTGAAGCAACACTTTCCTGTCCTCCTGCGGGAAGTCGGGTGCAGGCTCCATGATATCGACCGGCTGCGCACGTCCGCGCAGCACGATGCGGCCCATCGGGCGCCACCAGTCGAGGCCCGAGCGCTCGGCGAACTCGCGGCTCGCCATCACGCTGGAATCGAGCGCCTTGTTGCCCGCTTCGAGCCGCGCGGCGGTGTTCATGCTATCCCCCAGCGCGGTGTACTGTATCCGCGTGTCGCCGCCGAAATTGCCCACCACCGCCTCGCCGTAATGTAGCCCGACGCGGGTCTTGCCGATCTTGGGCAGGTTCGGGTCCATCGCGGCAACCTCGGCGCGGAATGCCTCGCCCGCTTGCCACACCGCATAGCCAGCCTTGGCCGCGCGCGTCCCATCGTCATCCTTGGCGATCGGCGCGCCCCAGAAGGCGACCACCGCATCGCCGACGAACTTGTCGATCACCCCGCCATGGTCGAGCACCACCTGGCTCAGCATCTCGAGATAGCGGTTGAGCAGCTTGGCGACCATCTCCGGGGTGATCGCATGGCTCATCTTGGTGAACCCCTCGAGATCGGAGAAGAGGACATAGATCGCCTTCTTCTCGCCGTGCAGCGCGAGCAGTTCGGGATTGTCGATGATCTCCTTCGCCATTTCACGGGGCAAGTATTTGCCGAGCGCGCCTTGCGCAAAATTGCGCTGCACTGCACCCGCCGCGCGGGCGGCTGAAGTGACCGCGGTGAAGGCGATGATCCACCCCACCAGCCAGCCGATTGCCGGCAGGCCATAGGTGTCGATTCCCCGGTACTGCATCAGGAAAGGTATCCCGACCATCACCGCGAACTGGACGCCGAGCAGCGCATAGATCCGCCAGCTGCCCCATTCGAGCAGGCCGGTCAGCGCGGCCATGGCGACGAACAGTCCGGCGAGCAGCCACAGCGTCACCGGGAGCGGTTTCGACAGCGCCGCCCCGTCGAGCATCTGCGCGATCATGTCGGCATGGACGCGCATCCCGGGCGGGCGATCGCCCGTCCCATTGGTCAGCGCGGTCGACACCCGATCGACATCGACGAGGTTGCTGCCGACAATGACGTATTTGTCCGCGACCATCTCGGCGAAGGCGGGCGCGAGCTCGGGGTCGAGGTCGGAGAACAGGGTGACCTGAAACGCAGGGTAAAGTGGTTCGGAAACGTTGGACTGTCCGCCTTCGGCGCTGTCGTCCTGCCCGTCCCGCGCGCCAAGGCGGAACCGAATCGCACCGGTGTATCCGGGCAGCGCCTTGGCACCTTCGCCTGCCGCCTGAAGCATGGACCGACCCATCATTGGCGGCAAGCGATCGTCGACAGGTGGGAACAACCGCGTCACCCCGAAGCTGTTCTCCAGCTGGATGTTCACCGGTTTGGCATTGCTGCCTTCGAGCCGAGCGAAGAATGCATCGAGATATTGTTGCTGGTCATAGACGATATCGCCTGGCGCAGCCTCTTCCAGCAGATAGGCGATGCGGACCGGGGTCTTCATCGAACGCAGTGTTGCGATCAGTTCCTCGTCCTGCGGCTGCTTCTGGTCGAAGATGATGTCGAGCCCGATTGCCTTGGCTCCCATCTGGTCGAGATTGCGCAGCGCGGCGATCAGGACGCTGCGGTCCAAGGGCTGGCGCTGGGGCAGCTGCGACAGAACCTGGTCGTCATACTCGACCAGAACGATGCGGGGATCCTGCTCGATCGCCTTGCGCGACGCGATCTCATAGGTGCGGAAGTCGTAGATCGCGGTCTCGGCTTGCGAGCTGAACGGAAGATCCCAGCTGAACCGCGCCACCACCAATGCAGCGAGCAGCAGGACAATCGTCAGCGCGAGCCGACGCGGCCCGGCTTCGCGCACATTGCGCCAGCCACGCCGGACAAAACCCAATTTTGCGCTCTCGCCCAAATCCGTCCTCTCGGAATTGCGCGACCCAGGATTATGCTTTGCTTGCCGCGCCTTGTGGCGGAAGCGGGGCCGCCTTGGCAACCCCGCATGTTGGCGAACTCACGCCTCCGGTTCACTCCACGCGAGCACCGGCTTGCGCGCGGCCTGC
>JBGSPZ010000206.1:0-11682 GCA_041738375.1 Parerythrobacter sp.
CCGTTCGGCCAGCCGCCGGTCCAGCGCGCTGCGTTCTCGCGCGATCAGTGACATGCGTGCCTCGGCTGCGGCGATCCCTGCTTCGGCCTGCTGGATCCGGGCAGCGAGTGCAGCGGCTTCGCGGGCGGTCTTGTCCGCAGCCTCGATCGCGATTTTCGCTTCGGCTTCGAGCCGTTTGCTGCGCTCACCGGCCGCCTCGGAATCTCGCTGGGCCTGCTGCATCCGGGCGCGGATTTCTGCCGTCCCTTCGGCATCGGAAGCTCGCTGCGCCAGCGCGACAGTGGCCGCCAACGGCAGGGCAAGGGCAGCAATGCCGATCAGTGCGCGTTTGGCCATCGCGCTACCCTGCCCGATGATAGGGGTGCCCGGCAAGGATCGAACTCGCACGGTAAAGCTGCTCTACCAGCATTGCGCGCGCCAGCAGATGCGGCCAGGTCGCCTTGCCGAAGGCAAGCAGCATGTCAGCAGCCGCACGTTCCCGGTCCGAATGGCCATCGGCGGCACCGACCACGAAGCGGACTTCGCGCACTCCGTCATCGCGCCAGCGGCCAAGAACCTCGGCCAGCCGGTCGGAGGCGAGGTCCCGTCCGCGTTCGTCGAGCAGCACCGTGCGGCAGGGGTTTAGCGGTTCCGGGATGCGCCCGCCGACCTCGGGCAATTCGGTCAGTTTGAAAGGCCAGGTCAGCCGCTTCTCGTAGCGCGCGACCAGCTCGGCCTCGGGCGTGCGGGCAATCTTCCCGCGAGCGATCACATGGAGCAGCATCGCTGCGCCTTATACCGCCATCGCGAGCAAAGTCAGGCGTTGCCGGCGGCCACCGCCGGTGCGTCGCCGAAGGACCACATCCGCTCGAGATTGTAGAAGCTGCGCACTTCCGGGCGGAACAGATGGATGACCACGTCACCGGCATCGATCAGCACCCAGTCGGCGGCAGGCAGGCCTTCAAGCCGGACCGGTCCGAAGCCCTCATGCTTGACCTTCTCGGCCAGCTTCTGCGCAATCGACGCGACTTGCCTGGTCGACCGGCCCGAAGCGATGATCATGTGATCCGCGATGCTCGACTTGCCTTCGAGCGGAATGGTGACGACCTCCTGCGCCTGGTCGTCCTCGAGCTGGTCGAGCACGAGCGCGAGCAGCGTGCCGGGTTCGGCCACGACGGTTTGGGTGTCAGCGTTGCCGGTCATGCCTGCGGCATTGCTGGCAGCGAAAGGTGTAGGCGCCTGGTTCATAGGCGAAGTCATTGCTCCTGTGTTGGCGGCTGGAAGGCCCGATACGGAGAATCCGGCAAATCAAGCCGGAGCGTCCTGCGCGGGAACGACGAGATGACGGGTCACCTGGTCACGCGGCGATCGGTGCTGCAAACGCGAAGCCCAGTCCGGATCGGATCGACGGATGGCCGTCGCCGAACGCGGGTCGGGATCGAAACGCAAGGTCACCAGTGTCGGCGCGCTCCATCTGCCCCTTCGCGAGAAACCGGATAAAGGAACGCGAAACTTCCTCAGCCAGGCCATTGCGGGGCTGGCAACGGCAGCACTCTCATAGCCGGGTCGGGCAATGACCGCAATCGGCATTGCGCGGGCGATCCCGCGCCAGTCCTTCCATCGGTGGAACTGGGCAAGATTGTCCGATCCCATCAGCCATACGAATTCATGCTGCGGAAACCGCCTGAGGATCGCCGCCAGTGTCTCAACAGTGTAATGCGTGCCGAATTCCGACTCGATCGCAGTGACACGAATCGGCGCGCGGCGTGCCTGCGCCAACGCCGACCGAAAGCGCGCGGCAAGGGGGGCCATACCCTCGGAAGGCTTGAGCGGGTTGCCGGGCGAGACCATCCACCACACTTCGTCGAGGCCCAGCGCTTCGATCGCGAACAGGGTGATTCGCCGATGACCGCCGTGTGCCGGGTTGAAGCTGCCGCCGAGCAGGCCGATCCGCATCACCAGACCGCCTTCATCTTGAATTGAAACGGGAAAATTCGCGCCGCGTTCATGCCTCGCAAATCCTAGCACGCGGGGTGGGAAAAGACAGCCGAATGCGGAACAAAGTACGGGGCTGAACATTCAAAGTTAACAGACGAGGCGACGTAATCGACTCGTCGCGCGAGTCCATCGACTCGCCTATTCGCACGCGAGTCCGATTCGACGCCCCCTGATTCCCGTGCTAGCCGCGCCGCTCAAATCAAGAATCCGATAATGGCGGGGTCGCTTTGCACAATTCACACACATCGGGCGGTTGGGGGCGCCGCCTGGCGAACTGGTTTCCCGATCGCGAGTTTTTCATGCGTTCGCAGGGCCAGGTTCGCTTTATCAAAATCACCTCACGGGTCCAGATCGTCGCAGCGGCGATAGCGACGACCGCGCTGCTAGCCTGGGCCATTTCAATGGCAGTGATGGCCTGGTCGCAATATGCTGCAGGTGCGGAACGGGCATCGCTGCTGCAGCGCGAAGCGAAGGTCGCCAGCGCCGAGGAGCGCTTCGACGACTATTCGAACGATCTCGGCAAGGTGGTCGAAGACCTCAACGATCGTCAGAAGCTGCTCGAGATGAGCACCGAAATGCTGCCCGAAGATGTCCGGGTGGACGAGACTGTCTCCGATTCGTCGACCGAAGCTGCGGAAACCGCCGACAAGGTCAGCGCGCTGTTTCCGGAAGCACGCGAGCTGGCACAAATCGAGGCACGCCAGCTTGCTCTGGCCGAACGCCTTACCCGTTTCGCCGACCGCCGTTCCGCACAGGCCGCCGACGCATTGCGCAAACTCGGCCTTGATCCCAATGCGATGGTGCGCGGCGCTGACCGGAGCGCGATGGGTGGCCCGTTCGAGAAACTTGTCTCGGCGCGCGATGGCGAACTCGATCCGCGCTTCGAGCGGCTGGGTCTGAGCCTGGCGCGCATGGCCGCGCTCGAACGTACGCTCGACGGCATTCCGCAGGTCCTGCCCGCCAGCCGGGCATTGATTTCCTCGGGCTTCGGTTATCGCCGCGACCCGTTCAACGGCCATGCCGCGATGCATTCGGGGCTCGATTTCAAGGGTCCGATCGGCGCGCCGATCTATGCTGCAGCAGATGGCCGGGTGAGTTTTGTCGGCCGCAAATCCGGTTATGGCAACGTTGTCGAGATCAGCCATGGCAATGGCCTGATGACCCGGTATGCGCATATGTCGCGCTTCAACGCCAAAGTGGGGCAGGCGGTCGAAGCGGGCACTGTCATCGGAGCCATCGGCAATACCGGCCGGTCGACCGGCCCGCACCTGCATTTCGAAGTGCGGGTCAACGATCGCGCGGTCAATCCGCGCCCCTTCCTGGAGAAAGCCCCCAATGTTCTCAAAGAAGCCCGAACCGCAGGGCCGCGCAAGCAGGCCGGCACCTAAGCCGATGGCGAGCAATGGCACCTTCTCGGTCATCGGCACCGATGTGACGATCACCGGCAATGTCGCTGCGACAACCGAACTGCATGTCGATGGCAAGATCCACGGCGACATCGAGTGCGCTTCGCTGGTACAGGGCGAAGCGAGCATGATCGAAGGCGCGGTGAAGGCCGAAAGTGCGCGGCTGGCCGGTGCGGTCAAGGGATCGATCACCGCGCGCGAACTGGTGGTCCTGCGCACCGCACGGATCGAGGGCGATGTGCACTACGATTCGATCACCATCGAGCAGGGTGCGGAAGTCGATGGCCGCTTCTCCCATCGTGTTCCCGGCCGCAGCGAAGCGGCGCCGTCGCCGATGTCCGGCAGTTCGGCTGACTTCGCAGCAGACCAGGAACCGAAGCTCACGCTGGCGAGCTGAGAGCCGTAAGGTGCAGGATCGAAAAGGGCGTCGCACGCGCGGCGCCCTTTCTCTTTTGTCAGGCGAACACTTCGGCGCGCAAGGCCTTCCGATCGAGTTTGCCGACCAGCGTCTTGGGCAGCTCGTCGCGGATGACCACACTTGAAACCCGTTCGTGCTTGCCAAGTCTCGGGTTGGCCCAGGCCAGCAATGCGTCGGCATCTGCCGGCTCGTCGAGGGTGACATAGGCCCGGGGGACTTCTCCGCGATAGTCGTCGGGCACGCCGATTACGAGCGCTTCCTTGATGGCCGGATGTTCCACCAGCACGGCCTCCACCTGACTCGGGAAGACCTTGAACCCGCCGACCGCGATCATATCCTTGATCCGGTCGACGATGGTGAGGAACCCGTCCGCATCCAGCCGCGCGACATCGCCCGTGCGCAGCCAGCGTTTGCCGCCGCGCTCGACAAACACCTCAGCGGTCGCGTCGGGCATGTTCCAGTAACCGCGCATGATCTGCGGGCCGTGTATCGCAAGCTCGCCCGGTTCGCCTACTGCCGCGAGCTTTGCCGGATCTTCCTTGTCCAGCAGCAGGATCTCGGTTCCTGCGACCACCTGTCCGATCGAGCCGGACTTGCGCATGCCCTGGTAGGGATTGGCTGAAACCACGCCTGAACTTTCGGTCAGCCCATACCCTTCGACCAGCCGCACGCCGGTCAGATCTTCGAACTTCTCCCGCAAGGGGGCCGAGAGCGGCGCACCCCCCGAAATGCAGACCTTGAGCGAAGACATGTCGGTCGACGCAAGCGCCGGGCTGTCGACGATCGCCTGGAACATGGTCGGAACCCCCGGAAACCCGGTTGGGCGGGTCTGTTCGAGCGTCTTCAGCACCGCTGCGGTCTCGAAGCGCGGCACCATCGCGATGGCTGCTCCGGTGGCTACCGCGTGGTTCAGAACGCAGGTGTTGGCGAAGACGTGGAACAGGGGAAGCGCCCCCATGATCACGTCGTCCTCGGGGCTGGCGAAGGAATTGATCGCCGCCACCTGCTGCGCATTGATCGAGAGGTTGGCGTGGGTGAGCATCGCACCCTTTGGCCGCCCGGTGGTGCCGCCGGTGTATTGCAGCAGCGCGACCTCTTCAGGGTCGAGAACGGGGAAGGCCGCAGAGGCGCTGTCCGCCAGCCAGCTTTCCCAGTCGCCGACATCGCTCCGCGCCGGGATCACAGCGATGTCACGCCGGCGAAGCAATCGAAATGCCATGCCCTTGAATGCCGGGAGCTGGCGCGCGAGCCGCACCACCGCCAAGTGCTCGAGCGTGGAGGCATCGAGCACCTTGAGTGCTGTCGGCAGCAGCGCGGGCGCATCGAGCGTCACCAGCAACCGCGTGCCCGAGTCCTCTACCTGATGCGCCAGTTCATCGACCGTGTAGAGCGGCGAGAAATTTACCACCGTGGCCCCGGCCAGCATGGCGCCATAATAAGCCGCTACATAGGCCGGGACATTGGGCAGGAAGAGCCCGACCCGATCACCCCGCTCGATTCCCCGTGCCAACAGCCCGCTGGCAAAACGTCGCGCCTCTTCGAGCAGTGCGGCGTAGGAAAAGCTTCGCCCCATGAACAGGACGAGCGGCTTCGCGCCGCGTCGTTCGGCCGTGCGCGCAAACAGCTCCGGCAGCGGAATGGCATCAAACCGCGTCGTCCAGGCCGTGGGGTGATGATAGGGCAAGCTACTGACATCCATGTAAACATGGATGGTCCGGCTAGCCATCGTGCGCAAGAAAAAAGGCGCGGCGGCCGCGAGTCGCGTCCGCCCATGCCTGAAGGCCTAGGCTATGCCTCAGGCCTCGCCTTCGCCCGCTTCGTCTGCCCGCTTGGCTTCGAGCCACGCGGCGGCTTCGGCTTCCTGCGCGGCTTCGGAGGCGGCCTTCTCGTTTGCGTCGCGTTCGGCGCGCAGTTCCTCGATCAGGCGATCCTTGTCGCTCGCTCGATCCGCCCCGACGGCCTCGCCTTCGGTCAGCCCTGCCTTCTTCGCCGCCTTGGCGACGACCGCATCGAGCTCGCGCTGCGAACACAGGCCGAGCGTCACGGAATCCTTGGCGACGATATTCTGGATGTTCCAGTGGCTACGCTCGCGGATCGCGGTGATCGTGTTGCGGGTAGTGCCGATCAGCTTGGAAATCTGTGCGTCCGACACTTCGGGGTGGTTGCGCAGGATCCACGCAATGCCGTCAGGCTTGTCCTGCCGCTTCGAAACCGGGGTGTAGCGCGGCCCCTTGGTACGGGTCACCTCGACCGGCGCCTTCTGCATCCGCAGGCTGTAGCCCGGATCGGCCTGGCCCTTGTCGATTTCTGCCTGGGTCAGTTCGCCCGAGTGGAGCGGATCGCGCCCGGTATACTTGCTGCTCGCAAGATCGTCTGCCATCGCCTGCACTTCGAGGATATGCAGCCCGCAGAACTCGGCGATCTGCTCGAAGCTCAGCGCGGTGTTGTCGACCAGCCAGGTGGCGGTCGCGTGCGGCATCAGCGGTTTGGGTTGGTCGGCCATGATGGCGTGTCCTGTCGTTTCGTAAAATAGAAGGGCCGCCCCTTGCGGAGCGGCCGTGTGCCGAGCGATCTAGGCCAACATCGCGCGATGGGCAAGCATTTAGGCCGCTATCGGCGTTTCCCGCTGCTCCGTCACAAGGCCTGCAAGGAACTGGCGGGTCGCCGCCTCCCAGCTGAACTGTGCACCATAGGCGGCGCAATCGGCGCGCTCACAATAGAGTGCGGCGCAGATTGCGCGATCAAGGTTCTCGCACAGCGCCCCCGTCGCCTCGGTGACGATGTCCTTGGGCCCCGGCACCGGGAACGCCGCGACCGGGGTACCGCACGCGAGCGCTTCGATAATCACCAGGCCAAAAGTATCGGTGCGGCTAGGGAAAACGAAGACATCTGCTCCGGCATAGCACCCAGCCAGTTCGCGCCCGGTCCGCTTGCCGAGGAAATGGGCGGCGGGAAATTTCGTCTTGAGGGCCGAAAGCGCTGGACCGTCACCTACCACCACCTTGGTCCCGGGATACTCCCCGGACAGGAAGGCCTCGATGTTCTTCTCAACCGCGACGCGGCCGACATAAAGCTGGATCGGGCGCGGCAGCTCCGCGAAATCGGCCGGCGGGGGCGTATCCGGGGTGAAGCAGTCTAGATCGACCCCGCGGCTCCAGTGGTGGAGGTTGGTTATGCCATGCGCGCGCAATTCCTCGCGAATGCTCTCGGTCGCCACCATCACCCGCTCTGCAGGCTGGTGGAACCAGCGGATGTAGCGCCAGAACAGTTCGGGCGAGAGTCCGGTCCGCTTGGCAACATAGTCCGGAAACTGGGTATGATAGGCGGTGCTGAACGGCAGTTTCCGTCCAATGCAGTACCGCCGGGCCGCCAGCCCGAGCGGACCTTCGGTTGCGATGTGGATCGCATCGGGCGCAAGTTCGGCCAGCATCCGCGAGACAGTGCCCGGCATGGTCATCGCCAACCGGATCTCGGGATAGGTCGGGCAGGGAACCGAGCGAAACTGGTCGGGCGAGACGACATCGACCCGGTGGCCCCAGCGCCGCAGGATCTCGCAGGTGGTGGTGAGCGTGCGAACGACCCCGTTCATCTGCGGAAGCCAGGCGTCGGTGACGATCGCGAGGCGCAAGGGATCGCGCGTAAGATCGTGGTCCGGGTCGATCGGGAAGCCGGTCATCCGGTTCATGCAGCCGCCAGCTCTTCGGGATCGGGATCGGCCTCTGTCACTGGCAGCGGCTCGCGCTTGGCCACTTCCTCTGGCCAGTGCAGCAGCTCCATCCGGCCGTCGAAATGCTCGACCAGCGCGTTGCAGCCTTCGACCCAGTCGCCGTCGTTGTAGTATTCGATGCCGTCGAAGGTGCGGATATCGGCGGTGTGGATGTGACCGCAGACGACTCCGTCCACACCGCGCTCTGCGGCGGCACGAGCGACCACTTCCTCGTATTTCGAAATGAACTCGACCGCGTTCTTGACCTTGTGCTTGGCCGCCTTGGAGATCGACCAATAGGGCAGGCCCAGCGCCTTTCGCGCCCGCGCCCCCCAGTTGGTGAGCTTCATCATCAGGTGATACCGCGCGTCGCCGACGAAGGCGAGCCAGCGGTGGGCGAGCATGATGGTGTCGAACTCGTCACCATGCAGGACCATCAGACTGCGGCCGTCCGCCGTGATGTGGAAGGCCGCGCGCGCGATTTCGACCCCACCGAAATTCATGCCGGCGAAGGGCCGGATCATCTCGTCATGGTTGCCAGGAATATAGACGATCCGCGTGCCGCGTCTGGCGCGCTTCAGGATGCGCCAGACGATGTCGTTGTGCTCCGGCGGCCAGTAGAACTTTTTCTTGAGCCGCCAGCCATCGATGATGTCGCCGACGAGGTACATGGTCTCGCTGTCGGTGTGGTCGAGGAAATCGATCAGCAGATCGGCGTTGCACCCCTTGGTGCCGAGATGGATATCGCTGATCCAGATCGTGCGATACTTACGGCGCTCCCCAAGCACGCGCTCGGGGATTTTCGGCTTGGGTCCTGGAAAGCTGGCGACATTCCCAAGTGCGGGAATGGGGGGAAACTGTGTATCTGCCATCGCGACTGTCCTTGCGAAGCCTTCACTTCGCCCAACGCCAATGACAGCCATCTGTGACGCGCTCGTCACATTTCGGTGACTGTTCGGCGTAATCGAGTCAGTTTCGCGTCAATCCATCGCCACATAGCCAGGCAAGCCCGCCATCCGGTCGAGCCAGCCACAGACCTGCGGATAATCGCGCAGCCGGAAACCGCCCGCCTCGCACACATGGGTATAGGCATAGAGCGCGATATCGGCGAGCGAGGCCTCGGACCCCACGAACCAGCCGCGCTCGGCGAGGTGGTTGTCCATCACGCGCAAGGCTTCTTCGCCGGCAATCCGTTTGGCCATCAGCTGGCTGCGCCGTTCCTCACCGAGATTGGCCTCGCCGACGAAATGGAGCCAGAAGCGCAGGGTGGCGATGTTCGGCTCGTGGTTGTATTGCTCGAAGAACATCCAGCGAAGCATGTCTGCGCGGGCGAACCGGTCCTGCGGGACGAGAGCGCTGTCTTCGGCGAGGTACCAGCATGCCGCATTGCTTTCTGGCAGGAACCGGCTCCCGATCTGGAGCACCGGGATGCGCCCGTTCGGATTGATGTTCGCCAGAAATTCGGGCGTGCGGGTTTCGCCCGCCATGATGTCGTATTGCTTCGTTTGCAGCGGAAGGCCGAGCAGCGCGGCGGTCAGCTTGATTTTGTAGCAGTTGCCGCTGCGCGGGTCTTCATGCAGAATTAGGGGTTCAGTCACCGGAAACCTCCAGCACGATCTTGCCGATGTGGTCGCCCTGTTCCATCCGCTTATGCGCCTCAGCGGCATCGGCGAGCGGGTAAATCCGGTCCATCACCGGCTGGAGTTCGCGATCGAGGAACAGCGGCCAGGCGTTGGCTTCGATTTCGGCGCAGAGCATCGCCTTGAATGCATCGCTGCGGGGGCGGAGCGTCGATCCGGTCAGCGTAAGCCGCCGGCTCATGATTGCGGCCATATTGAGTTCGGCCGACATGCCGCCGAGCACGGCGATCGTGACATGGCGGCCGTCTTCCGCGAGGCATTTGAGATTGCGCGGGACATAATCGCCCGAGACCATGTCGAGCACGACCTCGACACCTCTGCCGCCGGTGATCTCCTTCACCGCCTCGACGAAATCGGTCTCGCGGTAGTTGATCGCGTGGGCGGCCCCGAAAGTCCTCGCTGCGGCGCATTTTTCCTCGCTGCCGCAGGTCACGATCACCTCGAGCCCGAAGGCTTTGCCGAGCATCGCCGCCATGGTGCCGATGCCGCTGGTGCCGCCGTGGACCAGCAGCCGCTCGCCCTCACGGGCCAAGCCGCGTTCGAACACATTGTGCCACACGGTGAACAGGGTTTCAGGGATCGCCGCAGCCTCCACCAGCGGAATCGCATCGCCGACCGGCAGGCAATGCGCCACCGGAACACGGCAATATTGCGCGTAGCCGCCGCCCGGGGCGAGCGCGCAGACGATCCGGTTGAGCCATTCGGGCTCGACTCCGTCGCCGGTCGCTACAATCTTGCCCGACACTTCGAGTCCGAGCAGTGGCGAGGCGCCTGGAGGGGCTGGATAAAGTCCCCGACGCTGAATGACGTCGGGCCGGTTGACCCCGGCATAGGCGACCGCGATCAAAACCTCGCCGGCGCGCGGCCGATCGACCCCGACCTCCACGCGCTGCAGGACTTCCAGCCCACCGGGAGCGGTGAAATGGATCGCTTGCATCATCGCTGGAATATCGTGCGCCATTGGTCCTCCCTGAGCGCAGGCTTGTTGCCCCCGTGCGACAGGCTGCGCACGATTGTGTGCGATAGCCACGCGGTCCATTGACAGCAAGGCGCTGCGGCGGTGAAATTCAAGCGATGGATCCCGACGATCTCCCGCGCCCCATGGGTGACGCCGCAAGCAAGCTGGCGAAGGAAGATCTCGCGCCCTATTCGCAGGACGAGCTGGACGAGCGAATCGCCCTGCTCGAAGCCGAGATCGGCCGGGTGAGGGCGCACCGCGACAAGGTTTCAGCGCATAGGGCGGCAGCCGACGCATTGTTTGGCAAGCCTTCATCGTGAAGTGCGGGGGTCGAAATCGTGGCGCCCCGACCTATATCGAAGCCTGTCAGCGCGGCGTCCTGCAGATCGCCGCGCGTTTAGACTGCGTTAACCATGTCTGCTCATATTCTCCTTTGAGCGGATATCCGTCTCCTCCGACGAAAGATCGCTGAATGCCAAGTTTCGCCCAGAACCTCGAGAAGTCGCTCCACAATGCGCTGTCGAATGCGTCGGAACGGCGTCATGAATATGCGACACTCGAGCATTTGCTGCTTGCCCTGATCGACGACGAGGACGCAGCGCAGGTCATGAATGCCTGTGGGGTCGACCTCGGGGAGCTTTCCGAGGTGGTGAAGCAGTATCTCGACCAGGAATACCAGTCGCTGAAAAGCGAGGACGGGTCCGATCCGCAGCCGACTGCCGGGTTCCAGCGGGTAATCCAGCGCGCGATCCTGCACGTGCAGTCGAGCGGCAAGGATACGGTGACAGGGGCCAACGTGCTGGTCGCGCTGTTTTCCGAGCGCGACAGTTACGCGGTCTATTTCCTCCAGCAGCAGGACATGAGCCGGCTCGATGCGGTGAGCTTCATCAGCCACGGCATCGGCAAGGGCGGCAAGCAGCTCGAATCGAAACCGCCGCAGGGCGCGGACGAGACCAAGGCGAGCGACGAGAAGGCCGACAACAAGAAGGAAACCGCGCTCGACCAGTTCACCGTCAACCTCAACGCCAAGGCGGAGGCCGGCAAGGTCGATCCGCTGATCGGACGCGGGCCGGAAGTCGACCGGACGATCCAGATTCTGTGCCGTCGGAGCAAGAACAACCCGCTTTACGTCGGCGATCCTGGCGTCGGCAAGACGGCAATTGCCGAAGGGTTGGCGCGCAAGATCGTCGAAGGCGAAGTGCCCGAGGTGCTCAAGGACGCGGTGATCTATTCGCTCGACATGGGCGCGCTGCTGGCCGGCACGCGCTATCGCGGTGATTTCGAGGAGCGGCTGAAGCAGGTAGTGAACGAGCTGGAGAGTATGCCCGATGCGGTGCTCTTCATCGACGAAATCCATACCGTGATCGGTGCGGGCGCGACCAGCGGCGGGGCGATGGATGCCTCGAACCTGCTGAAACCCGCGCTGTCGAACGGATCGATCCGCTGCATCGGCTCGACCACCTACAAGGAATTCCGCAACCACTTTGAGAAGGACCGCGCGCTGCTGCGCCGGTTCCAGAAGATCGATGTCAACGAACCGACGATCGACGACACGATCAAGATCCTCCGCGGGCTGA
>JBGSPZ010000208.1:0-4994 GCA_041738375.1 Parerythrobacter sp.
TCAGCCCGCGCGGCGACTGGCGCGCACCGAGCGATGCGGTGGCGGATGTGTGGCTGGAGGAGCTGCGCAAGGGCGTGCCGCAGGATTGACGCGAGAATTCATCGCCAATTCATCCGTTTCGGCGTCATTTTGCACCGTACGGGGAGAATTCGAATGGAACACCGGACCCTAATCCTTGCTGTGGGGATGCTCGCGATCGGGGGCTGCACGACCAGCGCCACCAATAGTTTTCCCGCCCCCGGTTCCTACAACCCGCATTCCACGACCCAGTCGATCGATCCGGGCCGCGTGGCCGTCGCGCGCGAGATCGACAAGATCGACCGTGAGATCGACGAAGGGCGTGACAGCGGTGCGATCTCGAAGCGCGAGGGGCGCCAGCTGCGCCGCGCCAACGATGCGCTGGCGGGCGCTGCCGATCGCATGGGGACCGATGGTCTGACCGCCGACGAACAGCGCGGATTGCAGATCCAGGCCGGGATCATCAACGGCCAGGCCCAGGCAGCCAAGACGATGGGCAATCCCGACAAGCCGAGATAGCGCCGACCCGCGAGGCTCGCTTAACCGCATCTTAGCGCGGAGTTGCTAGCGATCGCGGCACCATGCTGCCGGTCCTGATAACCATCGACACCGAATACTCCTCGGGCCTCTACCGCTCGGGCAAAGTGCGCGATTGCGCGGCGAATTTCGAGCGGACGGTGGCGTGCCGTTCGGCGCGGGGCGAGGCGGGGATTTTCCACCAGATGGAAGTGTTCCGGCGTCACGGGCTTAAGGCGGTGTTTTTCGTTGATCCGATGCCCGCGCTCATCTGGGGGCAACAGGCGGTCGACCGCGTGGTCCAGCCGATCCTCCAGGCCGGGCACGAGGTGCAATTGCACTGCCACACCGAATGGCTCGATTTTGCCGCGGGTGACCCGTTCGGCCCCGAGCGCGGCCATAATATCAAGGACTTTGCCTACCAAACGCAAGTCGCGATCCTCGCCTATGCGCGTGATCGCCTGATCGAGGCAGGCGCGCCGCCACCCACCGCCTATCGCGCCGGGAACTACGGTGCGAGCGACGACACGCTGCGCGCGCTCGCGCAGATCGGTGTGACGCAGGACAGCAGCTTTGCTGCCGGATTCGCAGGTTCGCATTGCCGGATTGACCTGCCGCTGGGCCGGTGCGAGCCGGTCGCGCGCCATGGAATCGGCGAATGGCCCATTGCGGCGATCGAAGCGCCGGGCGGCTGGCGGCACGGACAGATCACCGCGCTATCCTTCCGCGAAATGCGCGATGCGGTGCTCCACGCGGCGGCGACCGGCTGGCCCGCCTTTGTCCTCGTCTCGCACAGCTTCGAACTGTTCAACCGCGAGAAAGACCGCCCCAACGCTGTGCTGATGCGCCGGTTTGAGCGGTTTTGCGAATGGCTCGGTGGATGCGATATCGCCTTCAGCGCGGGCTTCGCCGATCTACCGGACTTGCCGCAGGGCCGGCTGGCCCCGCTGATGCCGCACAGCAAGCTTCGCACTGCGACGCGCATGGTCGAGCAGGCGCTCGCAAACCGGATGTGAGGCAGGAATGATCGCGCGCAACTTTGGCACTTCACGCGGCCTCGTCCGGCTCGGCCTGTCCTATCTCGAGAGCATCCCGGGCATTTCTCCGGCTCGCCCGCCGGTCCGCTATGCAGTCAAGCGGCTGGTGTTCGTGTGCCACGGCAATATTTGCCGCAGCGCCTTCGCCGAAGCCGTCGCGCGGCAGGAAGGGCTTCAAGCCGCCAGCTTCGGCCTGTCCACCAGCAGCGGGAATGGCGCGCATCCTCCGGCGGCGGAGACTGCCCTGCGGCTGGGGTACGATCTGTCTGGCCATGTGACCACCGACGCCGACAGCTTCGTATTGCGCCCGGGGGACTATCTGCTCGGAATGGAGCATCGCCATCTGCGCAAACTGGCGGCAATGGATTCATTCCGGAGCGTCTCGCGCGGATTGCTCGGTGCCTATGCCGCTCCGCCGCTCCCGCACCTGCACGATCCCTACAAGCTGGACCTGGCCTATATGGAGGTCTGCCTGCGGCGGATAGAGACGGCGGTGCAGCGTCTGGCGCTCAGCTATCCAGCCGCGCGGCTTTCCTGAGCAGCGATTTCATGTCGGAGACGAACGGTCCCGGGTCGCCGCTCGACCACACGTAATAGCTGATCTCCGGATCGACGAAGGCAAGGAAGAAACCCCCGACCAGCGCCAGCTTGGCGAAGATGCCGGTTTGCGGTTCGCGCATCCGCGAGAGCAGATGCTTTGCGTCCGGGACCATGAAGCGCGCCTTGCGGGGTCTCAATCTTGCAACCGATGGCGCATTCTCGCGCGCGACCAGCGTGCGGTAGGCTTCCCACCCGAACTGTGCGCCTGCGTGGTGCGCCAGCGGAATGCTGCCCCAGAAACGCCCGTTGACCTCCATCAGCCAATAATTCCCGGTCGCCGGGTCATAGCGGTATTCGACCATGGCCGGGCCTTCCCATCCGATAGAGCGCAGCAGCTCTTCGGATTTGGCGAGTTGGTCGGCGTGCCGGTCGAGCGGGATCGAGCCGCAGAATGTCGAGACCCCGCCGGTGACCGGCCATTCGCGCAGGCGGCGGTGCTGGAAGCGCAGGGTCGCCCGTCCGCCCGCCATATTGAACATCTGCCCCAGCCCGTATCCGGGGCAATAGGTCTGGACCAGCGGATAGGCACCATAGGCGTCGTAGCGGCGCAGGATTGCGAGCAGGCTGGCCGGGCCGTCGGCATACTCGACCTTCTCGAATGCAATTCCGGCCGCTTCAAGCGGCTTCACGATTGCTGTCGGGTCGGCCCATTTGATCGCCACCGGATAGGCGATTCGGCCTGCGCTGGCGGCGAGGTCCTCACCCGCCACCGGCTGCCAGGTCTCCGGAACCTGGATACCCACGGCCTTGGCAGCGGCCAGCGTCGCCGGCTTGTCGAGCACCAGCGCAAGCTTCGCGGGGTCGGGCACGGCGATGGTGCAGCCGGGGATCGAGTGTTTGAGCGCCGCAAGTTGCGACAGGTCGCCTTCGGAAACTGCTATGACGGCGACCGCTTGGTAAGCCTTGACCAGACCCTCGAGCCAGTCAGCAATCGGCCCTTCGGGGCGCTCGAGGAACCGGTGACAGAATTTCGACGCCCGCCCGAGCGAATAGCGGCCGCGCCCGACGCACACGACCTCGAGCCCGCGTGCGCCCAGTTCGCGCAGCACGGTGAGCCCGATGGGGCTGTCGACGCCGATCAGAAGCACACGTGCGATGGTCGAATATCCCTGCGATTGAGTGGCCTGAGTATAGCATCGGATCGATGAACAAATTCCCAGCTTTCGCGCCGTCGCAAAAGGGGACACCAACCCAGCCGAATGTCACCGGACACAATGGGGGTGCTGTGTCGACAACGTGCAATCCTCGCCAAGGCGATTGTGCAATGGTATGGAGCGTTGAGGAGTACTGTGAGGTATGACGCTGATGTTTCGTAGTTCTGCCGCGCGCGCGGGTGCCTTGCTTGCGCTTGCCGGCATGGTCACCGGGCCAGCGCAGGCGCAGTTCGGCGGGTTGATCCCGCGCGAAGTGCAGAGCGTGACCAATGATGCCGCCGACACCGACGCTTGCGGCAACGAGAAAAAGTCCTCTGCCGGGGGCCGTGTGCTCGGCGGGATACTCGGCCGTACCGCGCGCAATGCGGTGGGCAGCACCGGGATCGGGTCCTTCGTCCCGCTGCCCGATTTCGAGGACCAGATCAGCAAGGAAATCGCCTGCAAACTCGATCCCGAAGAGCAGAAGCAGGCCGCTGAGGCGACCCTGGCGGCGACCCGCAGCGTTGCGGTGGAAGGCGAGGCTGCGGATGAGGACACGCGCCCGCAGGTCGGCTCGTCTTCGTCATGGAAGTCGGAAACACGCGACGGGGTGAGCGGCACCTCGACCGTCACCTCGCGCGAGACGCCGGAAGACAGCGAACTCGACTGCATCACTGTGACCGATGTGGTAATCGTCAGCGGCGAGGAAACCAAGGCGAACAAGCGGATGTGCCGCCCGCCCGGCTCGCGGCGCTATTCGATCGTCGCATGAAACGCCGGGGCATGCTCTGCGCTGCGGCTGCGGTGATGCTGCTGTCGAATGCGCCGGCGACCGATCCGAACAATCCGACTTGCCCCAAACAACCGGACTTTGGGCCGGCTAAGGCGATGACTCTCACGCCAGTAACTCGAAACGGCAAACGCGTTCTATTGGCAGAAGGGGTTATCGATCAGCTTCTGCCCGACCGGATGTACGATGCGATCGCTGCGGACGAGTCGATCGAAGAAGTTTGGTTGCGCTCCCCCGGGGGCGATGCCAAAGCCGGCAACGAAACCGGAAAGATTATTCGCGAATTTCAAGGGGTTCATACGCGCATTCCGAGCGGCTGGACCTGCTTTTCCGCCTGCAACTTCGTTTTTATGGGTGGACTGCAGCGGCGGATCGAGCCGGGCGGCATTTTTATGGTCCACATGTTTACCCATACCGGCCAGCGCCAGATCATTGCGGACTCGGTCGAGAAAGGGACCGAGGACACGGTCGAACTGATCGGGGAAATCGAACAGCTGTCTGCACTGCTTGCGAGTGAGGACAATGACTTCCTCATCCGCATGGGCCTGAGCCGCAAGCTGTTGACCGATATCATGTACCGCCAGCTCGCAACGGGCGGAAAGGACGGTGATGGGGAGCGCTATTGCCTGAGTCTGGACGAGGCGGTCGAATATAACGTCACCAACGCGACTCCGTGATCGCGGAACGGGGCCAAGCTTGTCGCCCGACCCCGCCCGATTGACTCGACGGATCAGCCGAAGTGCCCCGCCCTCGCGATTTCGCTGACCGGCTTGCGACCCGACGCAATCTCCTTGCCGCGCAGCATTTCGGGCAGGCGATCCGCCGGGGCCTGCTTGCCGATCGCGATTGCCGCTTCGATCCGGTGATCTTGCGGCACGCCCAGTTCCTGCGCCGCGCGGG
>JBGSPZ010000244.1:0-3033 GCA_041738375.1 Parerythrobacter sp.
GGTTTGCCGCCATTTCCGACAGCGACTTCCGCGCCGGGAAGATCGCGGCGTGAGCGCGCCCGAATTCTCCCGACCGGTCAAGGCGCGCGCTTTGCCAGGTGCAGCGGTCGATCTGCAGGCGAATGAGGCCGAATGTGCGGCGCTGGCCGCCCGGTTCGGCATTTCATCGGTCGTTTCGCTGGGAGCGAGGGTTTCGCTCGACCATCGCGGCCAAGCTGTGCACGGCGAAGGGACGCTTGCCGCCGATATCGTGCAGGCCTGCGCCATCTCGGGCGAGGACTTCGCCGTCCATATCGAGGAACCGATCGCCGTCCGCTTCGTGCCGGAAGGCGCGCCGCCGGAAGCGCCGGAGATCGAAATCGAGCTCGATTCCTCCGAACTCGACGAGATCGAGTATTCGGGCGACAGCTTCGACCTCGGCGAAGCCGTCGCGCAAACCCTGGGGCTGGCGATCGATCCCTACGCCGAAGGGCCGGACGCCGATGCAGCGCGCAAGAAAGCCGGCATCGTGACCGATGACGCGCCAAGCGGTGCGCTGGCAGAAGCCTTGGCCGCGTTCAAGAAGGGCTGATCCATAATCGTCGATGCTGAGCGTGCAGCCTAGCTACCTTTGAATGAGCGTGCCGTATTCATCGATATGCGCTCCGCATTCAGCGCAAACCCAGCCCCTGAAACGTTGGCCATCCGATGCCGCATCCGGAACGAAAGCTGGCAGGGTAACCGAGCAAATTGGGCAGCTGTCGGCGTCAGAACGGTTAGCTTCCATCCTTCGCTCCATCGCCATGCCGCGCTCCCATATCCAGTACCCTATGCCCGCAAGCAAAAAAGGCACTGCAAGCAGGAGCAGTAGGACGACCAGCCAATCCGGTGCTCCCAAATAGCGCACAATCACGAATGGCAGCAAAGGAACGGTGACTACAACGATAATGGCTAGACTGCCCCCGTAGGTGCCCGAATCCTTGAAATCGCTGGCAATCTCTTCTCGAAGGTCGGTCACAGCTTAGCTTCTTAGAAGGGTATATCGTCGTCGAGGTCGTCGTAGTTCGATCCGCCGCCCGACGAACCGCCCGAACCGCCCGAACCGCCCGAGCTTCCGCCCGATCCGCCGCCCTGGTTCCAGTCGCCGCCACCACCACGGTTGCCGCCGCCCCCTCCGCTGCCGCCCTGCGGGCCGTCGAGCATGGTGAGCGAGCCGTTCATCCCGCGAATAACCACTTCGGTCGAATAGCGGTCGTTGCCCTGCTGGTCCTGCCACTTGCGGGTCTGCAGCTGGCCTTCGACATAGACCTTGCTGCCTTTGCGCAGGAAACGCTCTACCACGCCGACGAGGCCTTCGGAAAAGATCGCGACGGTGTGCCACTCGGTGCGTTCCTGCCGCTCGCCGGTGTTCTTGTCCTTCCAGCTTTCGGACGTAGCGATGCGCAGGTTCGCAACCTTGCCGCCGTTCTGGAAACTGCGGATCTCGGGGTCCGCGCCGAGGTTCCCGATGAGCATGACTTTGTTGAGGCTACCGGCCATCGAATCGTCCCTTTGTCTGTTCGGCGGATGGCCTATCGGATGGCCTGCCGAGTCGCCACCCCCGCTTGCGAATTAGCCCACATCGTCGTCGCGAGGAGCGCAGCGAGGCGATGAAGGTAAGCTAGAGACCGAGCGCCACCGCCGCCCAATAGGTCAGCCCGGCGAAGATATAGGCCAGCGCAAACAGGTAGCCGACCATGAAGGCTGGCCATTTCCACCCGTTGGTCTCGCGTCGGGCGACTGCGATGGTCGAGATGCATTGCGGCGCGAAGACGAACCAAGCGAGGAAGGCGAGCGCGGTGGGCAGGCTCCACATCGCGGTGATCTTGCCCTGCAGCGCGGCGAGCGTCTTGTCCTCGTCCTCAGAATCGACCGCATAGGTCGTCGCAAGTGAAGACACCGCCACTTCGCGCGCGGCCATCGCCGGGACCAGCGCCAGCGTCATTTCGCGGTTGAAGCCGATCGGCTCGAACACCGGATGCATCGCATTGGCGATCTGGCCAGCGAAGCTTGCGTCGACCTGGCTCTCGCCCGGATCGGCTTTGGGGAAGGTCAGCAGCAACCACAGGATGACCGTAGCGGCAAAGATGATCGTGCCTGCCCGGCGCAGGAAGACCCAGGCTCGCTGCCACAGCCCGATCAGCAAATCCTTCAGGATCGGCATCTGGTAGCGCGGCAGTTCCATGATGAAGCCGCTCGCCGCGCCTTTGGTCACCGAACTGCGCAGCACCAGCGCGACGACCATCGCGCCGACAATCCCTGCGATATAGAGCGCGAACAGCACCACGCCCTGCAGGCCGACGAACGGCGCGAGTCTGGTGTTCGGAATGACGGCCGCAATGATGATGCCATAGACCGGCAAGCGCGCCGAGCAGGTCATCAAGGGTGCCACGAGGATGGTCGTCAGCCGGTCCTTCGGGTCGGCGATGCTGCGGGTCGCCATGATGCCGGGAATGGCGCAGGCGAAGCTGGAGAGTAGCGGGATGAAACTCTTGCCCGACAGGCCGACGCTGGCCATCAGCCGGTCCATCACAAAGGCCGCGCGCGCCATATATCCGGTCGCTTCCATCAACAGGATGAAGGCGAACAGGATCACGATCTGCGGCAGGAAGACGACCACCGAGCCGACCCCGGCGATGATCCCTTCGGTCACCAGATCGCGCAGGAAACCTTCGGGGAAATTCGATACCACCAGGCCGGACAATGCTCCGGCCCCTGCATCGAGCGCATCGGCGAACGGCGTCGCCCAGGCGAACACCGCCTGGAAAATCACGAACAGGACGGCGAGCAGGATCAGCGGGCCGAACCACGGATGGAGGAGGATCTTGTCGAGCCCGGCATGGATCCGGTGCTCGGCGCTTTCCGAAAGAATGGCACCCTTGGCGATATTGCTCGCAGTCAGCCGGCGTTCGGGAAGGGTGATATGCGGGCGCGGTGCGTCATGCTCGCGTGCTGCCGCCAGCGTTTCAGCGGCGCCGATCGCCGCCGTCAGCTCCTCGAGCCCGCGCCGCCGCA
>JBGSPZ010000246.1:0-6696 GCA_041738375.1 Parerythrobacter sp.
CCAAACCGCGTCCATCGCAAGCTGTGGGCAACGCGCGAAGGTGTCGCCTCGCTCAATGGCGAACTGCCGCCCGGTTTCCCGGTCGAATATGCCGATGTTTCGGACCTCGCACGCCTCGTTGCGAGGGACGCGCCCCACCAGGGACTGGTGCTCGAATGCGCAGGTCTGGAAGACGTATTCCTTGACGATGCGATCGAGCAGTCGGTCGGCGGTCCGCTGGTGTTTCTTGACCAGGTGACCGACCCGCACAATGTCGGTGCGATCCTGCGCTCGGCCGCCGCCTTCGGTGCGGCTGCGATCGTGACCCAGGATCGTCATGCCCCGCCCGAGTCCGGAACCGTCGGCAAGAGCGCATCGGGAGCGCTTGAGAGCGTTCCATGGGTGCGGGTGGTCAATCTCGCCCGCGCGCTCGAAGAAGCTGCCGAGGCGGGATACTGGCGGATCGGCCTTGCCGGCGACGCGGAGGATGATTTCGCTGCCGTGCTGCCCACCGGTCCGGTTGCTATAGTCCTGGGTGCCGAGGGTGAAGGCCTGCGCCACAACATCGCCGGTAACTGCGATGCGCTGGCGAAACTGCCCATCTCGAGCGCGATCGAGAGCCTCAACGTCTCGAACGCGGCCGCGATTGCCCTCTATGCGGTGGCCACCAGAAAGAGTATGCCAGACTGATCGTTCGGGAGGAGAACACCATGGCTTTCTTTAGTAATGCCAGACGTTTCGGCATCGTAGCTCTTACGGTCGCGAGCCTTGCGCTGTCCAGTTGCATCCTGCTGCCAGGTAAGTTTGCCTCGACGCTCGACCTGCGGTCGGACGGAACCTTCACCTTCACCTATGACGGCCAGATGCTATTCCTTCCGATGAACGAAGAGTTCGCGAGCAAGGAGCCGGGTGACGCGGCGGTCGACGAGACGGCAGTCGAGGCCGCGTGGGAGCCCAGTTGCTTCGATGAGGAAACCTACGAGCAGCGAGACTGCACCGAGGAGGAAAGGGCCGAGCGGATTCGCCAGGACGAGGAATTGCGCGCGGAAATAGCCAAGTCCGAGAAGGAGCGTAACGAGCAGATGATCCGCCTGCTTGCCGGAATCGATCCCAAGGATCCTGAAGCCGGCAGCAAATTCGCCGCGCAACTCGAGCGTCAGGCCGGATGGGAGAGTGTGGTTTATCGCGGCAACGGGGTGTTCGACGTCAGATACCGGATCACAAGCCGGATCGATCACGATTTCGCTTTCCCGTCGATCGAGGGTATGAACTTCATCCCGCCCTTCGTGCAAATCAACCGGCGCGATGGCGGCGCTGTCCGCATCAATGCGCCGGGCTATTCGGCGCAAGCTATCACCAACGGGCTGAGCCCCGCCTTCCTGCTACTGGGACAGAGCATGGGCGCCTCCGACCCTATGGCCGGCAACAGCGATGAGGATATGATGCAGTTCGTCGACGGGAGCTTCGTGGTGACCACCGATGGCGAGGTCCTCGCCAACAACACAGACGAAGGACCCGTGGCAAGAGGTGCCGACAAGTCGCCGAAATGGAGGATCAATTCGGTTTCTTCACAGGCACCGACGGCCCTGATCCGCATTCGCTGACCCTTACCTGACGCAGAAGGGGGCGACCGGCCTGAACCGGCGCCCCCTTTTGCCTCGCCTGCGGTCGGCGACCGCAGGGAAGCCGGTTCGGTCAGTTGACCGAGTCTTTCAGGCCCTTGCCCGCCTTGAACTTCGGCTGGTTCGACGCCTTGATCGTCATCGGTTCGCCGGTCCGGGGGTTGCGCCCGGTCGAGGCCTTGCGCTTGGCGACCGAGAAGGTTCCGAACCCGACCAGCCGCACTTCGTCACCCTTCGAAAGCGAACGGGTGATGGCGTCGAACACGCCTTCCACCGCACCAGCGGCATCGCTCTTCGACAGGCCGCTCGATTCGGCAACGGCGGCGATCAGGTCGTTCTTGTTCATCGTTGTTTATCCCCCAATTGGTTCGCGGCCAGCACTGCGCTGCTGCCGGGGAAGCGTAGACTCGCTTCTTGCGAAAGCGCGATAGAAGGGATTTTTGCCCTGCCTGTCAAAGCCATTTCGCCACGGCATTGTCCCAAAGCGAACGTTTCACCGCGTTTTGCGACGAACCGTGAGGCGTCTCGGCGGAACCTTAGTGTGCCGTAGGGGAAGTGCTCTCGCCCTGCCCAACGACACCGACCGGCTGGCTCGCCAGATCGTCGGCCTCGGTCCATTCGATCGGAACCGGCACGCTGACCAGCGCACGCGCGAGCACTTCATCGACGTGAGAGACAGGCACGATTTCCAAGCCTTCGGTAACATTTACAGGGATTTCGGCTAGATCCTTCACATTCTCTTCAGGTATCAGCACGGTCTTGATCCCGCCCCTCAACGCCGCCAGCAGCTTTTCCTTCAGCCCGCCGATCGCCAGCACGCGGCCGCGCAGGGTAACCTCGCCGGTCATCGCGACATCGGGGCGTACCGCAATCCCGCTCAGTGCCGAGACAATCGAGGTCACCATGCCCACGCCCGCGCTCGGCCCGTCCTTCGGCACTGCGCCTTCGGGCAGATGGATATGGATGTTGCGACGCTGGAAGATCGATGGCTTGATCCCGTAGTGCGGCGCGCGGGCCTTGACGAAGCTTAGCGCAGCGGCGACCGATTCCTGCATCACTTCGCCCAGCTTGCCAGTGGTCTTGATCTCGCCCTTGCCCGGCGTTGTGACGCTCTCGATCGTCAGCAACTCGCCGCCGACTTCGGTCCAGGCGAGCCCGGTGACCGCGCCGACCTGCGGCTCGTCATCCGACATGCCATGCTTGTATTTGCGCACCCCGGCAAAATCGGCCAGATTTTCCGGCGTGATGGTAACGCTGATTGTCTTCTTTTCAAGAATTTGCCGCAGACTCTTGCGAGCCAGTCGAGCTATCTCTCGCTCCAGTGTGCGCACCCCGGCCTCGCGCGTGTAATAGCGGATCAGGTCGCGCAGCCCCTCTTCGGACAGGATGAATTCGCCCTCGGTCAGCCCATGCGCCTCGACCTGCTTGGCGATCAGGTGACGCTTGGCGATCTCGACCTTCTCGTCCTCGGTATAGCCTTCGAGCCGGATGATCTCCATCCGGTCGAGCAAAGGCTGCGGCAGATTGAGGCTGTTGGCGGTGGTGACGAACATGATGTCCGACAGGTCGATATCGAGCTCCAGGTAATGGTCCTGAAACTTCGAGTTCTGTTCGGGGTCGAGCACCTCGAGCAACGCCGATGCCGGGTCGCCGCGGAAATCCTGCCCCAGCTTGTCGATCTCGTCGAGCAGGAACAGCGGATTGCTCTTCCCCGATTTCTTCAGGTTGGTCACGATCTTGCCCGGCAGCGAGCCGATATAGGTCCGCCGGTGGCCGCGAATCTCCGCCTCGTCGCGCACCCCGCCCAGGCTCTGGCGCACGAATTCGCGCCCGGTCGCCTTGGCGATGCTCTTGCCGAGCGAGGTCTTGCCCACACCCGGCGGGCCGACCAGGCACAGGATCGGGCCTTTCAGCTTGTTGGTCCGCGCTTGCACAGCAAGGTATTCGACGATCCGGTCCTTGACCTTTTCCAGCGCGTAGTGATCGGCATCGAGCACTTCCTGCGCCTTGGCGATATCGCGCTTGAGCTTCGACTTCTTGCCCCACGGCAGGCCGAGCAGCACGTCGAGATAGTTGCGCACCACGGTCGCCTCGGCGCTCATTGGCTGCATGCCCTTGAGCTTCTTGAGTTCGGCGGTCGCCTTCGACTTGGCTTCCTTGGAGAGCTTGAGCGTGTCGATTTTCTGCTGCAGCTGGGCCAGCTCGTCGGCTTCCTCGCCATCCGCGCCCAGCTCGCTCTGGATCGCCTTCAACTGCTCGTTGAGGTAATATTCGCGCTGGGTCTTCTCCATCTGCCGCTTCACGCGGCCGCGGATCTTTTTCTCGACCTGCAGCACCGACAGCTCGCCCTCCATGAAGGACATCACCATTTCCAGCCGCTTGAGCGGGTCGGGCTCGGTCAGCAGCGCCTGCTTGTCCGACACCTTGGCCTGGATCGCCGCCGCGACCGCATCGGCCAGCGCGCCGGCGTCGTCGATCTCGGACAGGTCTTCGGCCGCGTCGTCGCCCAGCTTCTTGTTGAGCTTGGCGTAATCCTTGAAGTGCTCCACCACCGATCGCATCATCGCCGTGACTTCGCTGCCCGAGGCGGTTTCCTCGTCGAGCACGCGAACCTCGGCAACCACCATGTCGTCCACGGTCTTGAGCTGCTCGAGCTGCGCGCGCGCCTGGCCTTCGACCAGCACGCGGACGGTGCCGTCGGGCAGCTTGAGCATCTGCACCACCTGCGCGACCACGCCGATATCGTACAGATCGTCACGCTCGGGATCGTCGCAGCCCGGATCGAGCTGGGCGACGAGGAAGATATCCTTGTTCCCTTCCATCGCGGCTTCGAGCGCGGCAACGGACTTGTCGCGCCCGACGAACAGCGGAACGACCATATCGGGAAACACGACAATATCGCGCAGCGGGAGAAGGGGGAAAGTGCTCATGGGCCGAATATGGGTAGCCCCGCCCCGCCCTGCAATCCCGCGCCGGGGCGAAGCTGTGGACGCGCCGCAATGGCGGGGGTGTTGACACTGTTGACAGTCGCGCGTGGCGCACGCAGGCTGGCGGAAGTCGACAAATTCGACGCCGTCTCCTGCTAACGAAATCGTGTCTTGTAGGACAGCGGCCTTTTCGGCGAGTTCAGTCGGGCGCTTTCTCGGGCAGATTCCCCGGTTCGCGCGGGCCGGTTTGCAGGCCCAGCTTCACTAGCAGCAGGTCTGCCGCGTAGTAGAACGATGCCGGAAAAGTCGAGAGGGCAAAGAAGAAAACGAACAGCTGCCATCCGGTGATCTTCATGCTCACGGCGACCACGAATGACAGCGTAAGCGCGATCAGGAAGAACGATCCGAACAACGTCTTGAGACTGATCGGCTTCCTGCCTCCGCCGAACATGTCGTTGCAAAGATCGATGCATCCCATAGCTAGCCACCATGGCAGGAACAGCATCACCGGTATCACGATGAAGACGGTCTGCCAGTCGCCGCGGACGGGGCCGGCAAAGACCAGGAAGGCAAGAGCAATCAGGAAGAGCGGTACGATATGCTTGAACAGCCAGATCAGGACTCTCAACTTTGCCCCCTTAAACCTTGTCTCTCGAATGCGCTCTGCGCGCGCCTGTCCGACTTCCGCAGTTCGCTCAGTCCCTGAAGCTCGGGTCGATCCGGTCGAGCTTGCGCAGCAATGCCGGCCAGGCCAGCCCGTTGGCGATCATTCCGATGCCGGCAGAGGGTGTCTGCGACTCGACTTTCTCGGGCGTGCCCTGCGGCGGGTTGTTGAGGTTCTCGCGCCCGGCGCTCAGCATCAGCACCTGGGCCTCGCAGGCGCGCTCGATGAAATAGAGCCGGAGGAAGCATTCGCCGACGGTCCGTCCGATCGCCAGCGTGCCGTGGTTGCGCAGGATCATCGCGTGCTTGCTGCCCATGTCCTCGACCAGCCGCTCGCGCTCCTCGAGGTCGGTCGCGATGCCTTCGTACTCGTGGTAGGCGATATCGTGGCGCGCGATCATCCCGGTCTGAGTGTGTTCGAGCAGACCGAACTCCATTGCGCTGACCGCCTGCCCGTGCGGGGTGTGGAGGTGCATCACCGCATGGGCATCCTCGCAGTTCATATGCAGCGCGGAATGGATGGTGAAGCCCGCCGGATTGACCGGATGGCTGGTCGGGATCACCGGCTGCCCCTCGACATCGATCTTGACGAGGCTGGAGGCGGTGATCTCTTCGAACATCATGTCGTAGGGGTTGATCAGGAAGTGATGCTCCGGCCCCGGCACGCGCGCCGAAAGGTGGGTGAAGATCAGGTCGTCCCAGCCGTACAGCGCGACGAGGCGATAGGCCGCGGCCAGATCGACCCGGACGGCCCACTCTTCAGCCGAAACCTGGCCACGGACATCGGCGTCGTTGCCGGTGGCGTTGTCGTTCATCAGGGTTGCCATGGCGCTCTCTCCTCACGTTTCGTTTTGCCACCGATAGCATGATTCACGGGAGTGAAACCAGTCTTCAAGAGTCGTCGCCCCGGACTTGATCCGGGGCCCCGCTACCTTCGCTGCTTCAAAAGCTAAAGCGGGACCCCGGCTCGAAGGCTAGGGTGACGGCAGAATGGGGGATCACATTCCCGGCAAATTGAACCCCGGCGGCAGGCCCATGCCGCCCTGCAGGTTCTTCATTTCCTCGTTGGAGACCCGGTCGGCCTTGTCGCGTGCGTCGTTGAAGGCGGCGGTGACGAGGTCTTCGACCATCTGCTTTTCTTCCGGCTTCATCAGGCTCTCGTCGATCGAGACGTCGAGGATGCGGCCCTTGGCGCTGGCGCGAACCTTGACCAGGCCGCCGCCCGACTGGCCTTCGACCTCGATCGCGTCGAGCCTGGCCTGCATCTCGTTCATCTGGGTCTGGATGGTTTCGGCCGCCTTCTGCGCGGCCTGGATCATTTCTTCCATCGATTGCATCGGTTGTTCCTCAGGCTCTCTTGCCCCAGGCGCGTTCGCCTGCGGCGGGGGGATGTTCGCCCTCGACCAGTTCGGCCTCGGGAAAGACGGCGAAGGCCGCCTCGACCAGCGGATGCGCGCGCATCTTCGCCTGCGCCTCCGCCTTGGCGATCTCCCCCAGCTCGCGCA
>JBGSPZ010000247.1:0-18831 GCA_041738375.1 Parerythrobacter sp.
TCGCCGCGCGGGCTGAGCGCGCCGCCCGCGCTGACCTTGGGCCCGTTGGGCAGCGCGCTGCGCTTGAACTGGCTGAACTGGAAGAAGCGCCAGAGGAATTTCTCCAGCCAGCTGCGGATCGTCGCCAGGTCGTAGTGGTTCTTCTTCGCCTCAGGGAAACCCTCGGGCCACTGCCCCGCCGCCGCATCGCGCCATGCGTGCCACGCTAGAAAGGCGACATGGCTCGGCTTCTGACCCCAGCGGATGATGTGGTGGAGGAAGAAGTCATTGAGCTCGTAAGGACCGATCTTGGCTTCGGTGCTCTGCATCGCACCATCGGCATCGGCGGGGACGAGCTCGGGCGAAATCTCGGTCTCGAGGATCGCGAGCAGCACCTTGTCGGTCGCCTCGTCGAACTGGCTGGTCTGCGTGACCCATCGGATCAGGTACTGGATCAGCGTCTTGGGCACACCCGCATTGACCCCGTAGTGGCTCATGTGGTCGCCCACGCCGTAGGTGCACCAGCCGAGCGCGAGTTCGCTCAGGTCCCCGGTGCCAACCACCCATCCGCCATGCTGGCCCGAAAGGCGGAATAGGTAATCGGTGCGCAGCCCCGCCTGCACGTTCTCGAAGGTCACGTCGTACACCGGCTCGCCATCAGCGAAAGGATGGCCGATATTCTCCAGCATCAGCCGCGCGGTCGGCTTGATGTCGATTTCTTCCGCCGTGATGCCCATCGCCTGCATCAACGTCCACGCGTTGGACCTGGTGTGGTCCGAGGTTGCGAAGCCGGGCATGGTGTAGCCACGGATGGTGCTGCGCGGCAGGCCGAGCGCGTCGCACGCCTTGGCCGCAACGATCAATGCATGGGTACTGTCGAGCCCGCCGGAAATGCCGATGACGAGCGATTTGGGAGAGGTCGCCTCGATCCGCCGCATCAGGCCGGAAACCTGGATGTTGAACGCCTCGTAGCAATCCTCGTCCAGCTTGTGCTGGCGATTGGGCACGAAGGGGAACCGGCGCACCGGGCGTAGCAGGCCGATGTCGCCGCCATCGGGCTCGTGATCGAAGGCAATTACCCGATAGCGGTCCTCCGGCCGGCCGTCGGCCTCGGCAGCGTCGTTGAAGGTGCCCATCCGCATCCGCTCGTTGAGAATTCGCGTGCAATCGACGTCGATCGCGCAGAGTTCGGGATGGCGGTCGAACCGTGTGCTTTCGGCCAGCAGGTCGCCGAGTTCGTAGATCATCCCCTGCCCGTCCCACGCGAGGTCGGTCGTGCTCTCGCCGTGCCCGCTGGCCGAATAGGCATAGGCGCATACCGCGCGCGCCGACTGCGCGCGGCACAGCATATGCCGCTCGTCGGACTTGCCGATGGTAATGTTCGACGCGGACAGGTTGAGCACGATGGTTGCGCCTGCGAGCGCGGCACGGGTGCTCGGCGGGTTCGGGCTCCAGATATCCTCGCAGATCTCGATCCCGAAGGTGAAACCGGCAATCTCCGGGTGGCGGAACAGCAGGTCGGTGCCGAACGGCACTTCCTGCCCGCCGATTGGCAGAGTCAGCCCGGTGCAATCGCGGCCATGGGCGAACCAGCGCTTCTCGTAATATTCGCGGTAGTTGGGGAGGTAGCTTTTCGGCACCACGCCCAGCACCTCGCCGCGACAGATTGCCAGCGCGCAATTGTAGATCCGCCCGTTTCGCCGCAGCGGCGCGCCGATCACCAGCACGGTCGGGATAGTCCGGCTGGCAGTGACGAATTCTTCCAGATGCGCCTCGACCGCGTCCAGCAGCGCCGCCTGCAGATGCAAATCGTCGATCGCATAGCCCGAAAGGCACAGCTCCGGGTAAAGTAGCAGATCGACATGGGCCGCGCCGGCCTTGACCGCTTCCTCGACGATCGACTGCGCATTGAAGGCGACATCGGCGGTTCGTACATGCGGAGTGCTGGTCGCCACGCGCACGAAGCCATGGGTATGCAGATCGTAAAAGCGATGCGCCAAAGCCATGCGCTTGTCCTTCGTTCTTGAGATGTCAGCGGAATCGTCCGCCGGTTCGAGCCAGTCGGCCGGCTCGCAAATGCCCAGTTCCGCAAGCCGCCTCTGCACTGCGGCGCGGGCGATCTTGCCTTTGGCCTCCCATCCATAGACGGTGCGGCTGGGCCATGCTTCGGGCGCGCCGAAATGGAAACCGAACTCCTCCGCCGAGAGCGGCGGAGACTGCCCCTCGCGCCAACGGCGTATCTTTGTTCCTGCCAGATGCATGGAGCGCTCAGTATCCCTTCTGGATACTCAAGGCAATCCGCCGAGCGAGGATGCTATTCGCTCGCCGCCACAGCAGCGCAAGGATCGGAATATGTCTCTCCGGCGAAATCGTATCCGTTGGGATAAGTCATCGGCGAGCCTTCGAAGCCGCGCTTCATCTCTTCGCAATCCGCGCGCGCGATCTGCAGGTCGCCGTCCGCGCGGCGTTGCTCGAAGCTCTTGGCATCGCCATCCCGGCGGCTTTGACCCGCGCGCTCGGAAGCGATCGCAGCCTCCACCGTCGTTTCGCCGTACCGAGCCGGATCGCTAGTAGTGAGCGCACCGCTTTCCCTCAGCTTCTTGCCGAATATGTAATCGGTAAACATTTTGCGGTCGGAATACTCGCCTTCGGCCGACAGAGTGGCTGCAATCCGGTCGATCGCCGCCTGGTCCCCGGTTTCGGGGAGCGGCGTGCCCGAGGCTTGTTCGATGGGTGCTTCGGCCTCTCCGCCGTCGGACGAGCCGCAGGCCGTCAACCCCAGAACGACTAATGCCACCACCACTGCGCGCATATTTTTCGCCTTTTCCCCAAAGCCTTGCTTTGACGGGTATGGGCGAGTGCCAATCAGGGTTCAAGGTCGGGTTTCAAACCGCAAAGCCGTTGTTGGCTTGTTCAGGCCACCACCCCGCCCCACCTTCCCAACCGACAACGAGACCCGAACAGGAGCATGTCCCGATGGCCGATCCGACCTACACGCCGCCCGAAGTCTGGACCAACGACACCGAGAACGGCGGGCGCTTCGCGTCGATCAACCGCCCCACCGCCGGCGCGCGCGAGGAGAAGGATCTGCCGGTCGGCGATCACGACTTCCAGCTCTATTCGCTCGCCACGCCCAACGGGGTGAAGGCGACGATCATGTTCGAGGAGCTGCTCGAGGCGGGCCATTCGGATGCGGAATACGATGCGTGGACGGTGAACATCTCTGACGGCGTGCAGTTCACCAGCGGCTTCGTCGGGGTCAATCCCAACAGCAAAATCCCCGCCTTGCTCGACCGCAGCGGCCCGCAGCCGGTGCGCGTCTTCGAAAGCGGTGCGATTATCCTGCATCTGGCCGAGAAGTTCGGTTCCTTCCTGCCGACCGACCACACCCGCGCCGAAGTGCTCAGCTGGCTGTTCTGGCAGGTCGGCAGCGCGCCCTTCATCGGCGGCGGCTTCGGGCATTTCTACGCCTATGCGCCGGAGAAGTACGAATACCCGATCAACCGCTATGCGATGGAAACCAAGCGGCTGTTCGACGTTGCCGACCAGCGGCTGGCGCAAAGCGAATATCTGGGCGGCGCAGACTACACCATTGCCGACATCGCGACCTTTCCGTGGCTCGCGCCGTTCGTGTTCGGGAGCATCTACAACGAGGCGAAGACCTTCCTTTCGATCCACGAATACACCCATGTCGAACGCTGGGTGAAGGCAATCGCCGCGCGCCCCGCGGTGCGCCGCGGCCGCATCGTCAACAAGGCCTGGGGCGAGGAAAACGAGCAACTGCTCGAACGCCACTCCGCCGCCGATTTCGCGGGCAAGAAGGTGTGAGAAGCGGGGCCGGATTGCGCTTCACATCGTGTCAGGAGCCGCTATAGGAGCGCGCTCTGCTGGGGTGTAGCCAAGCGGTAAGGCACCGGTTTTTGGTACCGGCATGCGCAGGTTCGAATCCTGCCACCCCAGCCAGCATTTCCGCTGAACAACCGGTCCTGCGGCCGATAGGCGGGAACTTCGCCCGGTCTGTCACGCTCTAAAGTCGGCAATGCCCCCGGAAAGAGGATCGATGGATCGCCTGAAAGTCCTGCTGCAACATGCGCTGCCCAAGCAGGCGGTGACCCGCATTGCCGGGCGGGTTGCTCGCGCGGAACGTGGCGCAATTACGCAAGGTCTGATCCGCCGCTTTGCCGCGCGCTACGGCGTGGACATGAACGAGGCGGAAAACTCCGACTTTGCGAGCTATGCAAGCTTCAACGACTTCTTCACCCGCCCCTTGAAGGCCGGAGCGCGCCCCTTGGCCGACGCTGATTTCGTCTGCCCGGTCGACGGCGCGATTAGCCAGTTCGGCGACATCGACGACCGGCACATCTTCCAGGCCAAGGGCCACCGCTTCACCACCACCGATCTCGTCGGCGGAGACGAAGCCCTGGCCGAGCCCTTCCGCCACGGCCAGTTCGCCAACCTCTATCTTTCGCCGCGCGACTATCACCGGATCCACATGCCCTGTGCGGGCCGTCTGAGGCGGATGATCCATGTGCCCGGCGCCCTGTTCTCGGTAAACCCGGTCACCGCGCGGGGGGTGCCGAACCTGTTCGCGCGCAACGAGCGCGTCGTCTGCCTGTTCGAGTCCGAACAGCACGGTCCGTTCGTAATGGTGCTGGTCGGGGCAACGATCGTGGGCAGCATGGCCACGGTATGGCACGGCGTGGTCAATGCGCAGCGCAGCGGCAAGATCGCCGAATGGCGCTACGACGGCCAGAACATCGTGCTGCAGAAGGGCGAGGAAATGGGCCGCTTCCTGCTCGGCTCGACGGTGGTGATGTTGTTTCCCAAGAGCGGGATCGCGTTCAACAGCAACTGGGCACCCGAGCGTCCGGTCAAGCTCGGCGAAATGATGGGCAACCGGCCCGTCTAACCGATCAGCACTGCAATATTCGCAGTCTACTCTGCGCCGTTCGTATCCGACGCTTCGTCTTCGGCCTCCTCGACCATGATCGCCGGCCCCTCGCCAATCGGGGTCTGCGCGGTCAGCCGGTCGAGTGTCGCCTGCCGCAAATCTGCGATCCGCTTGGCGTTCACCCCGAGATCGCTCAACCCGACGCGCGAGGCTGAGCGGAAATCGACCACCGAACCCTTGCCGCCCGCCGCCGGACGCACCCGTGCAACGACATCGTCGAGAAATCCATACCAGAACACCTTGTCCGTGCCCTCGACGATGCCGTTCTTCGAACCGGCCACGATCCCCCGATAGCCGCGCATCTCCATCGCATCCTCGATCACCTCGACCACCTCGTCGACCGGTTCGACGACATGCAGCGTCGAGAGGTCGAGATCGGGATAGCCCGTCTCGATCAGCTGGCCGAGCGTCTTCCCCTTGACCGAATCCTGACCCTGCCATTCTTCCAGCGTGTCGAGCGGCACGTCGAACGGGTGGAGCTTGTTCTTCGCCCCGTCTTCTTCGCGTGCGGCAAGCATGGCGGCGGAAAATTGCGGCGGATCCTGCGTGTCTGTGGCGACATCGTGGATGAAAGGCACGCTTTGCGCCTGATCCCGCAGCGCGAGCAGGCCGGCGAAGATCGCGAGCGGAATGGCCAGCGCCAGCAGCGCGGCGAACCAGCCTTTGCGCGGAGCCTTCACCAAGGTCGCGACCAGCGCAACCAGCGCGATCGCGATCAGGACCGTTGGCAGCAACGGCAGAGGTACGTCGGGCGGCGCGATAGGTCGCATCGCGCTCATCGTCATGTCGGCAAAGCCGGTCAGCGGCTTCCACAGGCCGGCCATGGCGCCGAACATGGCGATGGCGAACCAGACGACGCTCAGCACCGAAAGGGCAAGGGCGATACGGGCGAAACGGGCGCGATGGGTCATGGACGCGAGTGATGCCTCACCCCGCGCCGGGCGGCAAGCGGGTTAATATTCGCCCGAGCCTTCGCTCACCGGCTGCGGGTTGTTTGGCACCAGGATCATCGTGTTGTCTTCCACCCGCCAGCTTTTGAGGCGGGAGAGGAGGTTCATGCCGATCACATTGGTCTCGCCGAACCCCTCGGCGGTCACAGCGTCGAGCCCGCGCGCAGCGACATTGCCGAAGCGCAACTCGTCGATCGTCACCACGTCGGCGGCGACGGTGCCGTTGGCGGTGCTGAGCCGCATGGGCACCTGGCCGAACGATTTTTCGATCCCGGCGCGATCCATTGTCCCCTTGGAGATGGCGGTCAGGGTTGCACCGGTATCGATCATGAAATTCACCGGTTCGCCATTCACCTCCGCCTTGAGCCAAAAGTGGCCGTCCCGCGCCAGCGGGATGCGGGTCTCACCGCCCTCCACCACTTGTTCGGGCAGCCCCGCCTGCGGCAGTGCGAGCTCGAACTGGCTGTCGAGCCGCGAAACCTGCAGCACGACCAGGATCAGGATTCCGCCGAGCGCCAGCGTGCTGGTGCCGCGTACGAGACGCCCCAGGGGAATGTCGCGCCCGACCATCACCGATCCCGCCCAGCCTGCCAGCACCGCAACAACGGTCGCGATCAGCAGGCCCGATTGCGGCACCAGGCCAATCACATCGGCCGCGGCCTGCCAGATTTCGGAGACATCCATGGCCCCCATATAGGGATCGCCGGATTGACCGTAAATGACCGGCTTCAGGGTGCGGTGCGCGGAATGGTCGCCTCGGCGAGGATCAGCGAAAAGCGCTCCTTGCGATCGAGCCAGCGCCGGACCGGGGTCCATCCGCCTGCCAGCAGCAGCGTATTGCCCGACCGGCGGCTGAACTTGTGGCTGTTCTCGGTGTGGATGCTCTCGCCTTCGGCCAATGCGAAGCGGCGACCGGCGACCTCGAAGTCCATATCTCTTTCGGCCACAAGGTGCATCTCGATCCGCGCCAGATCGTCGCTCCAGCGCGCCTCGTGCCGCAGGGAATCGGCCGGAATCGTTCCGCCGAGCTCGCGGTTGATCCGGCGCGCAAGGTTGCGATTGAATTCCGCCGTCACCCCCTTCGCGTCATCATAGGCGGCTTTCAGCACCTTGCGGCTCTTGATCAGGTCCATACCGATCAGCAGCTTCGAGCCCTCACCCAACGTTTCGCACATGGTGCGAAGGAGATCGACCGCCGTGCGCGGGACCATGTTGCCGATGGTCGAGCCGGGGAAGAATCCGAGCTTGGGTATCTCCGCCACTTCGCCGGGCAGTTCGACGCGCCGCATGAAGTCGGCCTCGACCGGGAGGACCGGCAAGCCGGGGAACTTGGCGGAGAGATCCGCCGCCGCAGCGCGCAGGAAATCGCCCGCAATATCGAGCGGAACATAGGCCGCCGGATCGATGCAACGCAGCAGCAGCGGCGTCTTGACCGACGAACCGCTGCCGAATTCGATCACCGCCCGGCCCGGTCCGATCGCTTCGGCGAATTCGCTGCCCCGCTCGGTGAGGATTTCGGTCTCCGCGCGGGTCGGATAATATTCCTCGAGCTGCGTGATATCCTCGAATAGCTGCGATCCCGCATCGTCGTAGAGCCAGCGCGCAGGCACCGCCTTCTGCGCCTGCGACAGCCCTTCGAGCACATCGGCCCGGAAAGCGCGATCAACGCCGTCCTCGTCGAGATCGACCAGCGCGAGGCCCTTATTGGTGGTCATGCGATCTCCCTCGCCAGCCGCAGGCCGGTGAATTGCCAGCGTTGGTGCGGGTAGAAGAAGTTCCGATAGCTGGCGCGCGAATGCCCGCGTACTGTGGCGCAGCTTGCCCCGCGCAGCACGACCTGCCCGCTCATGAACTTGCCGTTGTATTCGCCGACCGCACCCTCGGCAGGTTTGAAGCGCGGATACGGCAGATAGGCGGAACGGGTGAACTGCCAGCAATCGCCGAACAGCTCGCCACCGCCGACTGGCATTGGCGGCGTTGCGCAATCGAGCTGGTTGCCGGCTGAGGGGTCGAATTGCTGGGCCACGGCCTCCCATTCGAACTCGGTCGGCAAACGGTTACCGCTCCAGCTGGAGTAGGCCTCAGCTTCATAGGCGGAGATATGCGTCACGGGTGCATCGGGATCGCGCGCCTGCCAGCCGCAATGGGTGAATTGCTCGCCCTCGTGCCAGTAGAGCGGCGCTGCGATCTTTTCGGACTCCACCCAAGCCCAGCCATCGCTCAGCCAGTGGCGCGGATCGGTGTAGCCGCCGTCGTCGATGAAGTCCTGCCACTCGGCATTGGTCACCAAACGGTCTGCCAGCGCGAAGGGTTCGAGCAGGACGCGGTGCTGCGGGCCTTCGTTGTCGTAGGCGAAACCGTTTCCATCGTGGCCGATCAACGCGATGCCGCCAGGGTGGGTGTGCCAGCCGGTCCTTCGAGACGGGTACTCAGCCTGCGGCTTCGCCCCCTCCTCAGGATGAGCGGGATGGAATGAGAACTCAGCCTTTGGCCTCGTCCCCTCCTCGGGATGAGCGGGAAAGGCGTCTTTCTCCTCCCCGCTCACCCTGAGGAGCGAGGATGCAGTCCGAGCGTCTCGAAGGGGCCACATCGCCACCCCGAGCGGGTTCTGGAACAGCGCGTGCTTGATATCGGTCAGCAACAGCTCCTGATGCTGCTGCTCGTGCGCGATACCAAGTTCGATAAGCGGCGCCAATTCCTCGCGGGCGAAGAGCGGTTCAATCGCCGCATCGACCGCCTCGCGCCATTCGACGATCTGGGCGACCGTCGGCCGCGACAGCATCCCGCGCGAGTACCGCGAAATCCGCTCGCCTTCGGCCTCGTAATAGGAATTGAAGACGAAAGGCCACCGTTCGTCATGCAACCGGTAGCCGGGCCGATGATCGCGCAGCAGGAAGGTCTCGAAGAACCACGTCGTATGCCCGATATGCCATTTGGCGGGAGAGGCATCCTCCATCGACTGGATCGTGGCGTCCGCCTCGCTCAGCGGCTCGACCAGCGCGAGGCTCAACGCCCGGGTTTGCCGATAACGTGCGGCAATATCCTCTGCCGTGGTCTCGGGAATGGCGGCAGCTTTGGGCAAGGCATTCTCCTGTGTCCGCCTGCCGCGCCAGCATGGCGGATTGGCGTTACGATTGAAAGTCTTGTCCCCCCAAAGGGGTTCCGCGATTGCCCAATCAAGCCCCAGTCAGGCCCACGTCAAGCGGCGTCGGCCTGCCGTTCCGCAGTCTCGGCGCGCAGCTGTTCGGCGATCAGGAATGCCAGCTCCAGCGATTGCGCCGCGTTGAGGCGCGGATCGCAGTGGGTGTGATAGCGATCGCCCAGCGCGGCATCGGTGATCGCCACCGCGCCGCCGACGCATTCGGTCACATCCTGCCCGGTCATTTCGATATGCACGCCGCCAGCGTGGGTCCCCTCGGCGCGGTGCACCGCGAAGAAGCCCTTCACTTCGCTCAGGATGCGGTCGAACGGGCGGGTCTTGTAGCCGCTGTCGGACTTGATGACGTTGCCGTGCATCGGATCGCAGCTCCACACCACCGGGTGGCCTTCGCGCTTCACTGCACGGACCAGTTTCGGCAGTCCGGCTTCGACCTTGTCGTGGCCATAGCGGCTGATGAGGGTGATCCGCCCAGCCTCGCGCCCCGGATTGAGCGTGTCGAGCAGCCGCACGAGCGCATCAGGCTCGAGGCTCGGCCCGCATTTCATGCCCAGCGGATTGCCGATACCGCGCGCGAATTCGATATGTGCGCTGCCTTCAAACCGGGTGCGATCGCCGATCCACAGCATGTGCGCGGAGCAATCGTACCAGTCGCCGGTCAGGCTGTCGCGGCGGGTCATTGCCTGTTCGTAGGGCAGCAGCAAGGCTTCGTGGCTGGTGTAGAAGCTGGTGCCCTGCAATTGCGGCACGGTGGCCGGGTCGACCCCGCAGGCTTCCATGAAGTCGAGCGCTTCGCCGATCCGGTCGGCGGTTTCGGCGAACTTGTCGGCCCACGGGCTGCGGCCCATGAAGTCGAGCGTCCACTGGTGGACCTGGCGCAGATTGGCATAGCCGCCCCCGGCAAAGGCGCGCAGCAGGTTGAGCGTCGCCGCTGCCTGCGAAAAGGCGCGCACCATGCGCTGCGGATCGTTGCGGCGGATTGCGGGGTCGAACTCAATCCCGTTGACGTTATCGCCGAAATAGCTCGGCAGCGTCACGCCATCCTGCGTTTCGGTGTCGGAGCTGCGCGGCTTGGCGAACTGTCCCGCCATGCGCCCGACCTTCACCACCGTCATCTTGCCGGCGAAGGTCATCACCACCGCCATCTGCAGCAGCACGCGAAATGTATCGCGGATGTTGTTCGGGTGGAATTCGGCGAAGCTTTCCGCGCAATCGCCGCCTTGCAGCAGGAAGCCCTTGCCCATGGCGACTTCGGCAAGGTCCGCCTTGAGCGCGCGCGCCTCGCCCGCGAACACCAGCGGCGGATAGGCCGACAGCGTGGCTTCGGCGGCGGCAAGCTCGGCAGCATCGTCATAGGACGGCAAGTGCCGTGCCTCGTGCGCCTTCCAGCTGTCGGGATGCCAATTGTGTGCCACGTCTTTTATCGCCTTCAAACCTGTGCTGCGCGCGAATAGGCGCACCAGACTAGAAGAGCAAAGACTAGTCGAGCGCAAGGACAGGTTTGTTTCACCTGCGCCAAGGCTGACTAGCCCGGAGTTATCTTCCGATCAGCGTCTCGACCCGCTCGGGCGCGGATTCCGCCAGTTCCTGCCCTTGCGGAATGACCGCCAACCGCAGTCCCTGTCCGTCACCGAAATACTTGGCCGCCAGTTCCTGCATCGCCTGCGGGGTGGTTTGCGTATAGTCGGCGAGCAGAGAGCGGACCGCCCCGATCCGGCGCGGGTCCTGCGTCGCGCCTTCGAGCTGGTACAGCCAGAAGGTGTTCCCCGTCGAGGCGCGGCGGATGGTCTGGTTGAGCGGCTCGGTCACCCGGTCCAGCTCGTCCTGGCTCACGAAACTCGTCGCAAGATCGCGCGCGATCCCCTGCGCCGCATCGAAGAACACCGGCACATCTTCCGGCTTGAGCTGCGCGATGGCGCTGATCGAGCCCCCGCCAGCGATATCCGTCGGCCATTTCGAACCGACCTGTGGCGCATAGCTGGCCCCCGCTCGTTCGCGCATCGCATCGATCAGGCGGTTGTTGAACAGGCTGGTCAGGATCTCGAGCTGTCGCGATTCGCGGACCAGATCGAAGCCGCTGCCCGATTGCCACGCAACCACCGCTGCCGCCTGGTTGTCGTCACCGCGATGGGTCAGCACGATGGGCTGCGATGTGTCCTGCGGGAAGCGGGGAATCTTGGTGGCCGCCTTCACCGGGATCGGCTTGCGCGGCGGCAAGGCCCCGACCGTCCGCGTCAACGCATCGACTGCTTCTTCGGTGTTGAAATCGCCGAACACCAGGATTTCGACCTCGCCCTGCTGGAGCAGGGGTTCCCACAGCTTGCGGAACCCCTCGGGTGTCGCCGCCTCGATCTGCGCGAGCGAGGGACCGGCGAAGCGCCCATCGCGATCGTTCAGATAGAATTCGAGATCGCGCCCGAGAACGCCGCCCGGGCTGGTTTCCTGGCTCTCGAAGGTCAAACGCAGCGCCGCCTTGGCACGAAGCAGCGGATTGGTGTCCCACCGCGGCATCGCCAACTTGCCCGCGAACAGATAGAGCTGATCGGCCAGATCCTGCCCGCGCGTTTGCGCCGAGAAGCTGAACACCGCATCGTCGATCCCGAAATCGAAACCCATCCGGCGCCCGGTGCTGATCCTGTCGAGCTCTTCTTGACCCAATTCGCCGAGGCCGGAGCTGACCAGCGCCTGGTCACCCAGCGCGATATAGGCGGCATCGTCTGCCCCGAAAGCGCGGTATCCCGATCCGAAGCGCATCTTCACCACCACGCGGCCCGGCTCGGAATCGGTCTGCCACAACAGCGCGCGCGCGCCGTTGGCAAAATCGATCTGCTCGATCTGGTGCAGGCCAATCGGCCCGCGCCGGACGATCTCGCCCGGTTCGCCAATCGGCGGCAAGCTGTCGAACGAGATGGGTGCTCCGGCAAGCCGTGCGCTCGAATCCGCCTCGACCGGTTGCTGCATAGCGAGCGTGAGCGCTGCCGCATCGGCCTCCCCGATGGACGGCGTCACATAGGTCGCGCGAATGACATCGCCCATAAACAGCGCCTGCGTGCGCTCCAGCACCGTTGCCGGGGTTAGCTTCGCGCGCATCCCGCGGAACACCTTGAGCACGGTGTCGGGCGCAGCCACAGTCTCGCGGATATCGACCGCATTCACCACATCGTCGGCCAGCCGCGATCCGGCCAGGACACTTGCCTGTTCGACCTGGCTCACGAAGATGCCGTCGAATTCCTGCGCTTCACGATCGATTTCTTCCTGCGTCGGGGGATTGACGATCGCATCGGCAATCACCGCGCGGACATCGGCCAGCGCGGTCTTCCAATCTTCATCGAGCGGCGCAAACGATACGAAAGTCGCATCGGTCGAGCGACTGAGATCGTCCTGTTGGACTTGCGCATAAAGGAACGAGCCGCCCGAACGCGCCCGCGATTCCAGCCGCCGGTTGATAACCGCCTGCGCCAGCGCATCGAGCAGCAGGCCTTCATTATAGACGATCGTATCCTGCACCGGTCGCCAAGGGCGCATGATGGCGTAGGTCATGGTGCGCGGGAGGTCAGGCTCGACCAGCACCGCAACCTCGCCTACCGGATTGGCGGCATCGGCGCCCTCGGGTGCGGTGGGATCTCCGAAATCGGGCGCTTGGGTGCGCGCACCCTTGCCCTGCCAGTCACCAAAATAGCGTTCGATGAGCGAGGCGAATATCTTCGGATCGGCATCGCCTGCAACCACGATTACGGTGTTCTCCGGCCGGTACCAGCGATCGTGGAACGCCTGCATCGCCTGCGGGGTCGCACCCAGCAGCGTCTCCTCGGTCCCGATCGGCAGGCGATCTGCCAGCCGCTGGCCTGCAAACAGCGTCTGGCGGGTCTTTTCGGCTACCCGCAGCGGCGCGCCGCCGCGTTCTCGCTTCTCCGCCAGCACGATGGGGACCTCGGCAGCGAGGTTGGTGTCGTTGAGGACTGGCTCGCGCATCATGCCGGCAAGCAGCTTGAAGCTTTCCTCCAGAGCAGCCGGTGTCACGCCCGGCAGGTCGAGCTTGTAAACCGTGTGCGTCGGGCTGGTTTCGGCATTGGTGTCGCTGCCAAAGGTCGCCCCGAGCCGCTGCCACGTCGGGATCGCTTCGCCGGGCTTCAGATACTTGCTTTCGCGGAAACTCAGGTGCTCCATCAAATGCGCGAAGCCGCGCTCCGCATCCTCCTCATGCAGCGAACCCGCATCGATCCGGATGCGGATCGAAACCTGCCCGGGAGGCACGCCGTTGTCGCGCACCGCATAGCGCAGGCCGTTGTCCATCTCGCCCCACAGCCATTCCTTGTCCTGCGGAACGTCGCTGCCTTGGTATATCCACGGCGTCTCGCCTTCGGTCTGAAGCGCTTGCGGTTCCGGCAGCGGCACGGCTTCCTGCGCGGAGATCGGCGATGCAAGCAGGGCGAGCGGCAGGGCGTAAGCGAAGTGCCACACGGCACGCGAAAAACGAGTCATGCCGGGCATATAGGGCAGCGGGGTCTGAAGGAGTAGTGAATAGGTCGCTCGTTTTGCTTGCTTGCTGCAAGGCAGCCCGCCCCCTACATAGATCGCATGTTCATCGAGACCGAAACCACCCCGAACCCCGCTGCGCTCAAGTTCCTGCCCGGGCAGCAGGTCATGCCTTCGGGCACGCGCGAATTCGCCAATCCCGAAGATGCCGAGGCCAGCCCGCTGGCACAGGCCATGTTCGACACCGGCGAGGTGGTGAACGTGTTCTTCGGCAGCGACTTCGTCAGCGTCACCGCCGCGCCCGGGGTCGACTGGTCGGCGCTCAAGCCGCAGGTTGTCTCGATCCTGCTCGACCATTTCGTCTCCGAAGCTCCGCTGTTCGTCGGCGGCACCGCAGCGGGCATTTCGGTTCCGGACGAAGACAATCTGATGGTCGAGGAAGACCCGGCGGACGCCGATATCGTCGCACAGATCAACGAGCTGCTTGAAACCCGCGTCCGCCCTGCAGTGGCGGGAGACGGCGGCGATATCGCCTATCGCGGGTTCAAGGACGGGGTCGTTTACCTGACCTTGCAGGGGGCGTGCAGCGGCTGCCCGTCGTCGACCGCAACGCTCAAGCACGGGATCGAGAGGCTGCTGAAACATTACGTCCCTGAAGTCGTTGAAGTCCGCGCAGCCTGAATTTCAATCCACGGGGACCGGAATGACCAAGCAGTTTCACGACCACGTCCTCCCGGACGCGGCGCTCGACCAGCTGTTCAACGAAGCGCGCAGTTATAACGGCTGGCTCGACAAGGATGTGTCCGAGGAACAGCTCCACGCGATTTACGACCTGCTCAAGATGGCCCCGACCTCGGCCAATATGCAGCCCGCGCGGATCGTGTGGGTCAAGTCGGACGAAGCCAAAGCCAAACTTGCAGCCTGCGCGATGGAGGCAAACCGGCCCAAGATCCTTGCCGCGCCGGTCACCGCGATCATTGGCTATGACATCGATTTCCATGAAGAACTGCCGTGGCTGTTCCCGCATACCGACGCAAAAAGCTGGTTCGACGGCGACGAAGAAGGGCGCAAGCAAGGGGCATTTCGCAATTCTTCGCTCCAAGGTGCCTACCTGATGCTCGCCGCACGGGCGCTCGGGCTCGATTGCGGACCGATGTCGGGCTTCGACAATGCGGCGGTCGACAAGGCGCTCTTTGCCGAAGAGCCGCGCCACCGCAGCAATTTCATCTGCAGTATCGGTTATGGCGACCCGGCGAGCATCTTCGAGCGCAGCCCACGGCCCGATTTCGACAGGTTCAACCTTATCGTCTGACTTGCTAGCGCGCGTGGCGAATGCCATCGCAATACGCATGACTTCGCGCCGGACCGACTGGACTCGCTAGCATGCGCACCCTCGCGATAGATTGCGCGACGGAAGCGTGCTCGGTTGCGCTGTTCGAGGGCGGTGCGCTGATCGCCGGCGACTATGCCGTGCTTGGCCGCGGCCACGCCGAACGGCTCGTGCCGATGATCGCCAACCTTCCGGGCAAGGGAAAGGCAGGACGAATCCTCGTATCGCGCGGACCCGGCAGCTTTACCGGGGTGCGCATCGGGGTCGCCACCGCCCGCGCTCTGGCCTATGCTTGGGGTGCCGAGTGCCTGGGTTACCCCACGCTCGCGCTGGTCGCGGCGCAGGCCAGGCAAGGCGGCCCACATCCGGTCACCGTTTGCATGCATGGCGGGCACGGTGAATGGTTTGTGCAGAACTTCTCTCCCGATGGCATGCCGCAGGACGAAGCCCGGTCGCTCGCTCCCGATGTCGCAGCTTCGGCATGCTTGCATATGAGAATTGCCGGTAGCCGGGCAAAGGAACTTGCTGGCATGTTCGATCCTGGTGCCAAAGACGCCTTCGACCTCCTGCCCGATGCCCGCGAGACGAACATGCTGCACCAGAACCTGCTGTCAGCAGACTCAAGCCCCCTCTACGGTCGTTTGCCGGATGCGAAGGCGAGATCGTGAAGGAAGATATCGACCGGATCATGGAGGTAATGGATGCCGCCTTCGAACCCCAATGGGGCGAGGCATGGTCGCGCGGGCAGGTATCCGGATTGTTGCCGTTACCTACGACGCATTACAGGTTGATCGATTCGGCAGGCGCGAAGCCTGTCGATCTTGCCCCGACCGCCGGCTTCACGCTGGTCCGCGCTACTCCGGGAGAGGAAGAGTTGCTTCTGATCGGGGTCAAGCCGCAGAATCGAAGATCGGGACTGGGCCGTAAACTGCTCGATTTTCTTGTCCGGGACGCCCGGTCGCGCGGAGCCGAGCGCGTGTTCCTCGAAATGCGGGAGAACAATCCCGCCGTTAATCTGTATGTCAACGCGGGCTTTCGGCAGATCGGTCGCAGGCCGGGATACTACAAGACTACCGAAGGGTTGCGACTGGACGCGATTACTTTTGCCCTCGACCTGTGATTAGTAATTTCAACCACAACGGTTACTATTTCATTGGGGATAGTATTGCCTTGCTCTTGAAATATATCGCGGACGGGTTCATGGGGCCTGTCGATGGACGGCAAAAGCAAAAAAGCTCCGCCATCTTGATGAGGACAAAGTTATGGAAACTATGGAAATGGATATGAGCGAGACCCTGATCACGCTGACTTCCGATATCGTCGCGGCGCATTTGAGCAATAACGATGTCGCGGTCGATGATGTACCGTCGCTGATCACGAACGTTTACGGGGCATTGGCAAGTCTCGGAACAGTGGTCGAAAAGGAAGAGCCCCGGCCCGAACCGGCAGTCGCAATCCGCAATTCGATCAAGCCGGACTACATCGTCTGTCTCGAAGACGGCAAGAAACTGAAGATGCTCAAGCGGTACCTGCGCACCAACTTCAATATGACGCCGGAAGAATATCGTGCCCGCTGGGGCCTGCCCGCCGACTATCCGATGGTAGCGCCGAACTATGCCGAGCGTCGCCGCGAACTGGCGAAGAAAATCGGTCTCGGCCGCAAGCCGGGGCAGAAGCGCGGCCGGAACAAGAAAGCCGCCTGAGCTTCACGCTCTCGACCTTGAGAACTGCGCCCCGGGCCTCTAAGGCTGCGGGGCGCTTTCTTTTCGCGAGGACATATTGGAACAACGGATAGACCTCGAGCAGCTGTGTGCCGAACGCGGGCTGCGCATCACCGAGCAGCGCCGGATCATCGCGCGCGTGCTGTCGGAAAGCGACGATCACCCCGATGTCGAGCTGCTGCACGAGCGGGCATCCGCGATCGATCCGAAGATTTCGATCGCCACGGTCTATCGCACCGTGCGCCTGTTCGAAGAGGCCGGCATCCTCGACCGGCACGATTTCGGTGACGGCCGCGCGCGCTATGAGGCTGCGCCCGAAGCGCATCACGATCACCTGATCGATGTCGAGACCGGCAATGTAGTCGAGTTCGTCGACCCCGAACTCGAAGCGCTGCAAAAGATCATCGCTGAAAAACTGGGCTATCGCCTGGTCGATCACCGGATGGAACTTTACGGGGTCAAGCTCGACCGCCCGGACAAGTCGGACCGATGACGCCGGAGCGGCGCGCGGCGGCCGCCCGCGGCGAAGCCACCGTTCTGACACCATTCGAGAAGCTTCGATTTGGCCTGCGCGTGCTCGGGTTGATCGGGCTGCTGATTGTGTTCGTGCCGCTGCACTACACCTATCGCATCTTCGCATACGGCTCGCCCTTCCCGATGTTGTTCCTGCGCTATGCCGGGCGCTTGGCGGGAGCGAGGGTGAACAAGATCGGCACTCCGCTGCGGCGCGATGTGTTCTTCATCTCCAATCACATCAGCTGGATCGATATCCTCGCCTCCGCCGACGCAAGCGGGACGGCTTTCGTGGCAAAGCACGAATTGAGCCAGGTGCCGGTAATCAGCTGGCTGTGCAGCCTGAACCGTACGGTCTACGTCAAGCGCGAAGACCGCCTCGGCGTCGCCGAGCAGATCAACGCTCTGCGTGAGGCGCTGGCGGACAATTGGTCGGTCACCGTGTTTCCCGAAGGCACCACCACCGACGGACAATCGCTGCTCCCGTTCAAGACCAGCATGCTGAGCGTGCTCGAGCCCCCACCGCCGGGCGTGCTCGTCCAGCCGGTCCTGCTTGATTATGGCGATGTGGCGGAAGAAATCGCGTGGATCGGCAATGAAAGCGGCGTGAACAACGCGCGCCGCATTCTTTCGCGCAAGGGGACATTCGAACTGGCGATCCACTTCCTCGAACCCTTCAGCCCTGAAGACTATCGCGGGCGCAAGGCGATCGGGGTCAAGGCGCGCGAGGAGATCGAAGCGGCGTTGATCAAAGCCATCGGCAAGCCGCTACGCACCTTCGGCCACGATGTCGCCCCGGTGCGTTACAACGCGCCGAGGGAAGATATCCCGATCGAGTAAATCTATTCAATCGGCTGGCGGCGCGCGCCTCAGTGTATAGTGGCTCGGCTCCTGCAAACCGTCATCGCCGCGATAGATTTCCGAACGGCGGATCGATCCGTCAGCTGTCGGACTGAACCACAAATCGTGGGTGTGGCTCTCACCCTTGCCGAGATCGGTCACGTCGCGGAACACAAAACGGATATCACCGTTCGCCGACGAACGTGTTTCCAGTCGCGGCTGGTTGCCTTGGGGGCAATAATGCGTCGCCACCAGCACATCGCCATCCATGTGATAGACGTTGATCGAATGCAGCCCCGACTGCGTTTCCCAGCGTTCGATCATGGTCGTGCCGCGTGCCGTCGTCTCGAACACGATTTCCAGCGCCTGCGTTTCGGCGACCTGCCAGCGGCCTTCCCACGATCGTATCGTCTCGAACTGCTCGGCAGGAGTTGCCAGCGTGATTGCCACCTCATCCTCCGCGTGGACCGAGGTGGTGGCCAAGGCGATTGCGAGAATTGCGGCTTTTCCTGTCCTGTTCATGGCGAGGAACATAAACAGGAACAGGCGGCGTGCAACTGCGCACCCGAGTTGAATAGCCTGCGGCATGGCGCTACAGGCGCGCCTTCATGAAACCGGCCACCCCACCCAAGACCTATCGGGTCAAGAGCTTCGGCTGCCAGATGAATGTCTATGACGGCGAGCGGATGGCCGAGCTACTGGCCGAGCAGGGCATCGCGCCTGCACCGGAGGGCGAAGAGGCGGACCTGGTGGTGCTCAACACCTGCCACATCCGCGAAAAGGCGGCGGAGAAGGTCTATTCGGACATCGGCCGGCTGGTGAAGGCGGGCAAGGCTGCCGGGCGGGAACCCATGATCGCGGTCGCCGGCTGCGTGGCGCAGGCCGAGGGCGAGGAGATCATGGCCCGCGCCCCG
>JBGSPZ010000281.1:0-11355 GCA_041738375.1 Parerythrobacter sp.
GGTCCTTGCGCGCCGGCCCCTTGAGCTTGGCAATGGCGGCAGCGATGTCGTCCTTGGTCTCGGCAAGGAAATCGGCCTCGTCCTCGTCGAGCGGCAGGCCGAGCGGATCGATATGTGGTACAAGATCGCGGTCGAGCGCGACGAACACCGCGCCGTTGAAGGCAATCCGCCGCCGCATAGCTATGGCCTCGCCGTCGGCGGGCACGATGATGTCACCATCGAGCAACAGCCGCCCCGCCCGTACTTCTGCCAGCTTGGCAGGCTTGCCGGGGGCGAGCCGGATCATGTCGCCATTCTTCTGCACCACCGCTTCGCCGATGCCCGCAGCGCGGCCGATCCGGCCCTGCTCCTGCATATGGCGCATCTCCCCGTGCACCGGCACAAGGATCTCGGGCCTGATCCAGCTGTAAAGCGCTTCCAGCTCGGGCCGGCCGGGATGGCCGGATACGTGGATCTCGCTCTGCCGGTCGGTCACCATCACTATATCGCGTTCCGCCAGCTGGTTCTGCACCTTGCCGATCGCAATCTCGTTGCCGGGGATCTGGCGGCTGGAAAACAGGATCACGTCGCCGGGGGCAAGCTCGATCGGGTGATTGCCCTCTGCAATCCGTGCCAGCGCAGCCCTTGGCTCCCCCTGCCCGCCGGTGGCAACGATCAACACCTCGCCGCGCGGCAGGCGCATGGCGGTGTCGAAATCGACCGGTTCGGGGAAGTCCTCGAGATAGCCATTGGCCTGCGAAACTTCGAGGATGCGGTCGAGCGAGCGACCGGCAATGCAGATCTGCCGCCCGGTTTCGCGCGCGACTTCGCCCAGCGTGTGCATGCGTGCCACATTGGAGGCGAAAGTCGTCACCACCACCCGGCGCCCGCTATGCTTGCGCACTTCGGCCATCAGGCCCTGGAATACCGCGCCTTCTGACCCGCTCGGGTTCGGATTGAAGGCATTGGTCGAATCGCACACCAGCGCGAGCACGCCTTCGTCGCCGATGGCGGTCAGCTCTTCCTCGGTGGTCGGCTCGCCGATGATCGGGTCCTCGTCGAGCTTCCAGTCGCCGGTGTGGAAAATGCGCCCGTACGGCGTGTCGATCAGCAGCGCGTTGCCTTCCGCGATCGAGTGCGCCAGCGGGACGTAACGGATGGTGAACGGGCCGAGATCGAACGGCTCGAGATCGTCGATCACGAACAGCGCCACATCCTTCGACAGACCCGCCTCTTCCAGCTTGCGCCGCACCAGCTCCGCGGTGAAGGGCGTCGCGAACAGCGGCACGCCCAGATCGGCCGCGAAATAGGGCACCGCACCGATATGGTCTTCGTGCCCATGGGTCAGCACGATGCCGACGAGGTCCTTCGTCCGCTCCTCGATAAACTCGAGGTCGGCGAACACCAGATCGACGCCGGGATATTCGTTACCGCCAAAGGTCATGCCCAGGTCGACCATCAGCCATTTTCCGTCGCACCCGTAGAGGTTGACGTTCATTCCGATCTCGCCCGACCCGCCGAGTGCGAGGAACAGCAGTTCGTCTTCGGGGGTGAAATCTTTCCTCACTTGGTCGCACGCTCCGCCAGCAGGGCCAGACCGTCGATCGTCAGGTCCGCATCGACATGGTCGAAAATGTCAGTCTTCTGATCGAACAGAATGGCGAGCCCGCCGGTCGCCACCACCTTCGCGGGGCGCCCGATCTCGGCCCGCATGCGGGCGATCAGGCCCTCCATCATTGCGACATGCGCCCAGAACACGCCGATCAGCATCTGGTCTTCGGTGTTGCGCCCGATCACGCTGTCATTGTCGGGCGCACGAATGGCGATGCGCGGCAACTTGGCGGTCTTGCCGACCAGCGCATCGAGCGAGAGATTGATCCCCGGCGCGATGATCCCGCCCTTGTAATTGCCGTTGAAATCGATCGCCTCGAACTTGGTCGCAGTGCCGAAATCGACCACGATCAGGTCACCGCCGTATTTCTCGTGCGCGGCAAGGATATTGAGCGCGCGGTCCGCGCCGAGCGAACTCGGCTGGTCGACATCGGCCTGGAACGGCCAAGCGGCGGCCCCCTGCCCGGCAACGATCGGCGTGATCTTGAAATACTTCTCCGCCAGCACAGTCAGATTGTGGTTCGCCCGCGGGACGACCGAGGCGAAGATGATCTGGGTGATGTCTTCGCGCGCGAAACCTTCGATCTTGAGCAGCTGGATCAGCCACACCGCATATTCGTCGCCCGTCCGGCGCGGGTCAGTTGCGATACGCCAGCGCGCCTTGATCTCACGCCCTTCAAACAGGGCGAAGACGACATTGGTGTTACCGACATCGGCAGCAAGCAGCATTCAGGCCTCCTGGGCGAGCATCACGTCGCCCGCGTGGATGGCACGTGTGGTGCCGTCTTCCAAGCGTAGCAAGAGCGAACCTTCGGGAGAAAGGCCCGCGAATTCCCCGGCGAGCGTCTCACCGCTACCGTCATGCACCGCAATCGGCGTTCCGACCGGGTGGGCGGCGGCGAGCCAGCGGCTGCGGATCGGCTCGACACCGAACTGCCGCCACCGCTCCAACTCGCGCGAGAAATGACAGGCGAGGATCGACGCAAAGAGCTCGCGATCGGGCGCTGGGCCGACGTCGGCAAGTGATGCGGTGCGGCGGTCGGGCAGGTCCGGCGCGGCGGCGAGATTGACCCCGATACCGAGCACCACCGACCGCCCTTCGCGTTCCAGCAGGATGCCCGACATCTTGCCGGTGTTCAGCATCAGGTCGTTGGGCCATTTGAGCGTCAGCGCGCTCGGATCGGGCAATAGCGGCACGATCGCCTCGTAAAGCGCAAGGCTGGCAACCAGCGCCAGCGTATGCGCCGGAGGGTCGGACCCGGTGAGGTGGATCGCGGTCGAGCCCATGAGATTGCCGAAGCCGTCGAACCAGCTGCGGCCTTGCCGCCCCCTGCCGGCCGTCTGCCGCTCGGCGACCAGCCAGTCGCCTTCGGGCAGGTACTCGCCTGCGCGCAGCCGCGCGACGAGATCGGCATTGGTCGATCCGGTTTCGGCGACGGTGTGTATCAAGCGGCGAAGAAGAGCGCAGCGGCCGCGCGGTCGGTCCAGTTGCCGAGCCAGATCGTCAGAAGGAAGCCGAGTGGCGAGACGAACAGCGTGGTCAGTGCCAACACGACCCAGCTGGCCGTATCGGCCTCGCCCTTAACCACCCCGGCCGGCTCGTCGAAATACATCACCTTGACGATCTTGAGGTAGTAGAACGCGCCGATAACGCTGGCGGCGATGCCGATTGCGGCGAGCAGGATCAGGTCGGCATCGACCGCCGCGCGGAAGACCACGAACTTGCCCCAGAAACCCATCAGCGGCGGAATGCCTGCAAGGCTGAACATCATCACCGCGAGACACAGCGCGAGCCCCTTGTGCGAGCGCGACAGTCCCGCAATGTCGGCCAGCGTTTCGACCTGGCGCCCCTCACCGTCGCGCAGCATCAGCACCGCGACGAAGCTGCCGAGCGTCATGGCGACATAGAACGCCAGATAGACCAGCATCGCGCCCGCGCCTTCCTGCGTCCCGGCGGCAAGGCCGATCAGGATGAAGCCGACGTTGTTGATCGAGCTGTAGGCAAGCAGCCGCTTGAGGTTCGCCTGACCGATCGCGCCCAGTGCACCGACGACGATCGACGCCAGCGCAGAGAAGATCACAATCTGCCGCCATGCATCGACCTGCGCGCCGAAGGGATCGAGCGCGACGCGCATCAGCAGCGCGATCGCCGCGACCTTGGGTGCGGTGGCGAAGAAGGCGGTGACCGGGGTCGGCGCGCCTTCGTAGACATCAGGGGTCCACATATGGAACGGGACCGCCGAAATCTTGAACGCAAGGCCGGCGAGCACGAACACCAGACCGAACAGCATGCCGCCCGACAATCCGTCGGCCATCGCCGCGCGGATCGACAGATAATCGGTCGCGCCGGTGAAGCCGTAGACCAGGCTCATGCCGTAGAGCAGGATGCCCGAGGCGAGCGCTCCGAGGACGAAATACTTCAGGCCCGCCTCTGCCGAACGCCCGTCGCTGCGCGCGTAACTCGCGAGGACGTAGGACGACAGGCTGGAGAGTTCGAGGCCGATGTAGAGCGTCATAAGATCGACGGCGGAGACCATCATCCCCATGCCGATCGCGCCGAAGATAATCAGCACCGGGTATTCGGGCCGGTATTCGCCAGTGGCATCGAAATACCGCTGCGTGACCAACAGGATGCCGATGGTTGCGAGGTAGATCAGGATCTTGGCATAGCTGCCGAAGGCATCCATCCGGTAGACGCCGCTGAAGGCATCGCCGCCCAGCGCGAAGGCCGGGTCGCTGATCAGATGGACGGTGAAGATGCCCGCGCCGAACAGCGCCGCGACTGCGAGGATCGTGACGATCCGTGCCGATGCCTTGCCCGCGAAAGCCGCGACCATCAGCAGCGCCAGCCCGCTGAGCGAGAGGATCACTTCGGGCAGGGTGAAATAGAACGAGGCAGCGTAGCTCATCAGTGCTCTCCCTCGCTTGCGTCGCCGCCTTCATGGTGCCCTTCGGCCTCCACGTAGTTGGCGGCATGCTTACGGGGAGTGCCGGCTTCGAGCTTCGCATCGCCGACCGGTTCGGCGCGGGCAAGGCGCGCATCGAGCGCGGCAATGTCCTTGCGCATCGGGGCGAGGAAGCTTTCGGGATAGACGCCCATCCACAGCACCGCAGCGGCGATCGGGCCGAGCATGATCCATTCGCGCAGGTTGAGATCGGGCATCGCGGCGGCATCGGCGTTCTTCTGTTCGCCAAAGGCCACGCGGCGGTAGAGATAGAGCATGTAGGCGGCCCCGAGGATGATGCCGGTGGTCAGGACGAAGGTCGCGACGCTCGACACCTCGTAGACGCCCGCAAGACTCAGGAACTCGGCCACGAAGCCGCTTGTGCCGGGCAGCCCGATGCTCGCCATAGTGAACAGCAGGAAAAACAGCGCATATTTGGGCATGTTGATCGACAATCCGCCGTAACGGCCGATCTCACGGGTATGCAGCCGGTCGTAGATCACACCGACGCAGAGGAACAGCGCGCCCGAAACGAGGCCGTGGCTCAGCATCATCACCATCGCGCCTTCGAGGCCCTGCTGGTTGAACGCGAACAGGCCCGCCGTGACGATCGCCATATGCGCGACGCTCGAATAGGCGATCAGCTTCTTTATGTCGTGCTGCACCAGCGCGATCAGGCTGGTGATGACCACCGCCGCCATCGACAGGCCGAGCACCAGCCACAGGAACTGCGCGGAGGCCTCAGGGAACATCGGCAGGCTGAAGCGGATGAAGCCGTAGCCGCCCATCTTGAGCAGCACGCCGGCCAGGATCACCGAGCCCGCCGTCGGCGCCTGAACATGGGCGTCGGGCAGCCAGGTATGGACCGGCCACATCGGCATCTTGACCGCAAAGCTGGCGAAGAAAGCGAGCCACAGCCAGGTCTGCGCGCCGGCCGGGAAGTCGTACTGCATCAGCGTCGGGATATCGGTCGTGCCGGCCTCGCCCACCATCCACAGCATCGCGATCAGCATCAGCACCGATCCGAGCAGCGTGTAGAGGAAGAACTTGTAGCTCGCATAAATGCGGTTATCGCCGCCCCAGATGCCGATGATCAGGTACATCGGGATCAGGCCCGCTTCGAAGAAGATGTAAAACAGGAACAGATCCTGCGCGGCGAACACGCCGATCATCAGCAGTTCCATGAACAGGAACGCGGCCATGTATTCGCCCACCCGCTTGGTGATCGATTCCCAGCTGGCGAGGATGCAGATTGGCATCAGGAACACGCTGAGCACGATCAGCATCAGCGCAATCCCGTCGATCCCCAGCGCGTATTTGAAGCCCGCGAACAGGTTGAGGCTTTCCTGGAACTGCCACTGCGCGCCGCCGATATCGTAATTGAGCCACAGCACCACGCCGAGCGCGAGGTTGACCAGCGTTGCCGCCAACGCGATCCACCGCGCGCCGTTGTCGTTCAGGAACAGGCAGGCAATGGCCGCGACCAGCGGCACCGCGAGCAGCAGCGAGAGGATCGGAAAGCCGTCCATTACATCAAGATCCAGGTAACAGCCGCGACCAGCCCGAGCAGCATGATCAGCGCATAGCTAGTAAGATATCCCGACTGGACGCGCTTGGCGACGCCCACCCCGCGCTCGACCACCCAGGCCGCGCCATTGGGGCCGAAGCGGTCGATGATGCCGACATCGCCGCGCTGCCACAGCTGGCGGCCGATCCAGAATGCCGGACGCACGAAGACGCGGTCGTAGAGCTCGTCGAAATACCATTTGTTGTAGAGGAAGGCGTGCAGGTTGCGGAACTGCGCGACGAATTTGCCGGGAATGCTGGTGTCCTTGATGTAGGCATACCAGGCGATGGCAAAGCCGAGCAGCATCACGATGAAGGCGGCATACTTCACCAGCACCGGAACGCCGTGCATGGCGTGGATCAGCGGCTCGTTGTAAAAGATCGAGCCGTCCCAGAAATCGGCGCTGTCGAGGAAGGCCGGGGCGAACAGCTGGCCCGCCGCGATCGCGCCCAGCGTCAACACGCCGAGCGGGACCAGCATCGACATCGGGCTTTCATGCGGGTGATAGCCGCCGGTGGTGTCCTCGCCCGCCTGTTCAGGGGTCTTGTGGACCGAGTGCTGGATATGCTCGCTCTCGATCCAGCGCGGCTTGCCCCAGAAAGTGAGGAACATCAGGCGCCAGCTATAGAAGCTGGTCAGCAGCGCGGCGAACACACCCATCCAGAAGGCGAAGCTGGCAACCTCGGTCCCGCGCGCGAAGGCAACCTCGATGATCGCGTCCTTCGACCAGAAGCCGGCGAAGCCGACCCCCAGATGATAGACCCCGAGCCCGGTGATCGCGAGCGTGCCGGCCAGCATGGCGTAAAACGTCAGCGGGATGTGCTTACGCAGGCCCCCGTAATAGCGCATGTCCTGTTCGTGATGCATCGCGTGGATCACCGAACCTGCGCCGAGGAACAGCAGCGCCTTGAAGAAGGCGTGGGTGAACAGGTGGAACATCGCCGCGCCATAGGCGCCCACACCGGCGGCAAAGAACATGTAGCCGAGCTGGCTGCAGGTCGAATAGGCGATGACCCGCTTGATATCCCACTGCGTCGTGCCGACGGTAGCGGCGAAGATGCAGGTCGCCGCACCGATGAAGGTGACGAGGCCGAGCGCGACCGGCGCGGTCTCGAACATCGGACTGAGTCGGCAGACCATGAACACGCCCGCCGTCACCATCGTCGCGGCATGGATCAGCGCGGAAACCGGGGTCGGGCCTTCCATCGCATCGGGCAACCAGGTGTGGAGGCCGAGCTGCGCCGATTTGCCCATCGCGCCGATGAACAGCAGGATGCACAGAATGTCCATCGTATAGAGGCGCATCCCCATGAAGGTGATGTCGCTGCCGCTCATCGCCGGGGCCATTTCGAGAATGCGCGGGATGTCGACCGTGCCGAACACCAGGAAAGTGCCGAAGATGCCGAGCATGAAGCCGAGGTCACCGACCCGGTTGACAACGAAGGCCTTGATCGCGGCGGCATTGGCGCTGGGCTTCTTGAACCAGAAACCGATGAGCAGATAGCTTGCGAGGCCAACCCCTTCCCACCCGAAGAACATCTGTACGAGGTTGTCCGCGGTCACCAGCATCAGCATTGCGAAGGTGAACAGGCTGAGGTAAGCGAAGAACCGCGGCTGGTCCGGGTCTTCCTCCATATAGCCCCAGCTGTAGAGGTGGACGAGCGCGGAGACGGTGGTGATCACCACCAGCATTACCGCCGTCAGCGTATCGACCCGCAGCGCCCAGTCGAAGCTCAGCGTGCCCGATTGCACCCATTGCAGCACCGGAACGACCTGCGCTTCGGCGGTGCCTGCCACGAAGGGCAGAAACACCATCCAGCTGAGCACCGCGGCAACGAACAGCGCGCCGGTGGTCAGCCCCTTGGTGAATACGGCGGGCGCGGCCTTGTTGGTCAGCCCGCCGACGATCGCCGCCAGCAAGGGCAGGAACACAATGAAATGGATCGGATGCACCGGTACTTATCCCTTCATCCGGCTCGGATCGTCGACTGCGATGGTGCCGCGGCCGCGGAAATAGATGACGAGGATCGCCAGGCCGATCGCCGCCTCGCCCGCCGCCACGGTCAGCACGAACATCGCGAACACCTGGCCGACGAGGTCGTTCAGGAAGGCGCTGAAGGCGACGAGGTTGAGGTTCACGGAGAGCAGGATGAGTTCGATCGCCATCAGGATCACGATCACGTTCTTCCGGTTGAGGAAGATGCCCAGCACGCCGAGCACGAACAGGATCGCGCTGACGATGATGTAATGTTCGATGCCGATCATGACGATCCTCCCAGATCGTCACCCCAGCGAAAGCTGGGGTCGTTGGCTGCCAGGCTCGACGATTGCCGAGAGCGATCCCAGCTTTCGCTGGGATGACGGAAGTTGATCACAATTCCACCCCCTGCCCGACCGGGGGCTGCTTCATCACCGTCGCATCCTGCGGGCGGCGCTGGTTCTGCTTCGAGATGTTCTGGTGCCCGCGCTGGGTCTTGGGCGGACGGTGGGTCAGGACGATCGCCCCGACCATTGCGACCAGCAGGATGATGCCCGCAGTTTCGAACAGGAAGAGGTACTTACCGTAAAGCAGCGCGCCGATGCTCTCGATATTGCTCTCGCCCATGCGCGGTGCGCCGACGCCGCTCGGCTCGCCCAGTTGCAGCGCGCCCGCCTGGTAGGCACCGATGCCCAGCACCAGCTCCGCCAGCAGCACCAGTGCCACCGCGATACCGAGCGGGAAGTTCTTGACGAAACCCGCGCGCAGCTCGGCGAAATCGATGTCGAGCATCATCACCACGAACAGGAACAGCACCGCGACTGCGCCGACATAGACGATCACCAGCAGCATCGCGATGAACTCCGCACCGACCAGCACCATCAGCCCCGCCCCGTTGAAGAAGGCGAGGATCAGCCACAGCACCGAATGCACCGGGTTGCGGGCGGTAATCACCATCACCGCACTGGCGATGACCAGCACCGCGAAAAGGTAGAAGGCAAGGGTCTGGATCATGGGTTCATAGCGTCCTGGGCGCGGCCCCTAACGATAGGGCGCATCGGCTTCAAGGTTCGCGGCGATCGCCCGCTCCCACTTGTCCCCGTTGGCCAGCAATTTCGCCTTGTCGTAGAGCAGTTCCTCGCGCGTTTCGGTCGCATATTCGAAGTTCGGCCCCTCGACGATCGCATCCACCGGGCAGGCTTCCTGACAGAAACCGCAGTAGATGCATTTGGTCATGTCGATATCGTAACGCGTGGTGCGGCGGCTGCCGTCCTCGCGCGGTTCCGCCTCGATGGTGATCGCCTGCGCCGGGCACACCGCCTCGCACAGCTTGCACGCGATGCAGCGTTCTTCCCCGTTGGGATAGCGCCGCAGCGCATGCTCGCCGCGGAAGCGCGGGCTGAGCGGGTTCTTCTCGAACGGATAGTTGATCGTGGCCTTCGGCTTGAAGAAATACTTCAGCGTGAGGGCGTGCGCCTTGAGGAATTCCCACAAGGTGAACGATTTGATGAGGTGGGAGACGGTTGTCATAGCGGGGCATACCTCGTCAACATCAGCCACCCGCTCACCAGCACCACAAACAGCAGACTCAGCGGCAGGAACACCTTCCACCCGAGCCGCATCAGCTGGTCGTAGCGGTAGCGTGGGACGGTCGCCTTCACCCAGCTGAAGATGAAAAAGAAGATGAAGATCTTGAAGAACAGCCAGAAGACCGCGGTCAGCCCTTCGGTGAAGAAGAAGTTGTACAGGATCGGGATATCGAGCGGCGGCAGCCATCCGCCGAAAAACAGCACCGCGTTGAGTGCGCACATCAGCAGCACATTGGCGTACTCGCCAAGCCAGTAGAGCGCGAAGGCCATCGAGCTGTATTCGGTCTGGTATCCGGCGACGAGCTCGCTTTCCGCCTCGGTCAGGTCGAACGGCGCTCGCGCGGTTTCCGCCAGCGAGGAGATGAGGAACATCACCCACATCGGGAACAGCAGCGGGTTGAACACGAAGCCGTTGAGCAGCCACACATGGCTTTGCTGCGCGAGGACGATGCCGTTCATGTTGAACGTGCCCGCCCACAGCACCACGCAGATCAGGATGAAGCCGATCGAAACCTCGTAACTGATCATCTGCGCGGCAGCGCGCATGGCGGAGAAGAACGGGTATTTCGAATTCGACGCCCAGCCGGCCATGACCACGCCGTACACCCCGAGCGAGCTGATCGCGAGCACGTAGAGCAGACCGACATTGATGTCCGACAGCACCGCAGCCGGCCCGAACGGCACCACCGCCCAGGCCATCAGCGCGATGGTGAAGGTGATGATGGGCGCGAGCAGGAACAGCCCCTTGTTCGCAGCCGAGGGGATGATGGTTTCCTGCAGGAACACCTTGAGCCCGTCGGCGAAGCTCTGCAACAGGCCGAACGGCCCGACCACGTTCGGCCCCTTGCGCAGCGCCATCGCCGCCCAGATCTTGCGGTCGGCATAGATGATCATCGCGACGGCCAGCATCAGCGGGAAGGCGATCAGCAGAATGCCCGCGATGGTCGCGGTGAACCACGCGGCTTCGTAGCCCATGCCGAGGGATTGGAAGAATGCGGTCATTAGAACATGTATCCCCCACCGTTGACATCGGACCGGTCAGGGCGCTCCTTCTTGAAATCGACCGATGTCTTGCGACCCGTCCGCCACATCGAAATGCGAACTATTGCGAAAACCAACGCGAACGCCGCGATGACAGCTCCAATAACAGCTAACCAATCGCTCATTCCGCCGCCTCCTTCAGCTCGTCGCCATGCAGCAGTTCGGCCGAACATTGTTGCATCACCGCGCTGGCGCGGGCGATCGGGTTGGTGAGGTAGAAGTCCTTGATCGGATAGGCCGAGATGGTGCCTTCCGCCTTGGCCTTGCTGTCAGCCTTGGGCAGCGCGCCCAGATCGGCCAGGCCCTCTTCGCCCAGCGCGGGGACTTCGGCGATCATCGCGGCCTGCAATTCGGCGTAGCTATCGAAGCCGACCGAGACGCCCAGCGTATCGGCCAGGGCGCGCAGGATCGTCCAGTCCTCGCGCGCGTCACCCGGGGCGAACACGGCCTTCTCGGCGAACTGCACGCGGCCTTCGGTGTTGACGTAGGTCCCGTCCTTTTCGGCGAAGCTCGCCGCCGGCAGCACGATGTCCGCTGCATGCGCGCCTTTGTCACCGTGGTGGCCGATATAGACCTTCAGCGCATCGGCGAAGGGCTCGAAATCCATCTCGTCCGCGCCGAGGCTGAGGACGACCTTGGGTTTGG
>JBGSPZ010000440.1:0-2323 GCA_041738375.1 Parerythrobacter sp.
CTTCGGCTCAGGCACGCTGGGCGGCGCGGTCAACGGCGTGACGCCGACCGGGGAGACCGCCAGCGGCCTTTACCTGCGCGCCGACGCGGGCAGTTTCGATACCTATCGCGGGCTGGTGTCCTTCGGTGCGCAGGCGGGCCCCGGCGATGCCTGGGCGGCGCTGAGCTACGACAGTTCCGACGGCGACCGCGACCACGCGAGGCGCGACTCGCTGCGGTTCCACGGCAATGTCGGGTTGCAGATCAGCGATACGATCGAGAACCGGACCTATGCCAGCGTCAACAACATCGACCAGGAAATCCCCGGCGCGCTCAACCTCGCGACCGTGCTGACCGCGCCGAAGACCGGCAACTTCGCCGGCGATCAGGCGCGCGATATCGATTCGCTGCGATTGCAGAACCGCACCCGCTTCACCTTCGCCGACGGCCAGCTCGATGCGGGCGTGTTCCTCAACGTGAAGTCGCTCTACCACCCGATCTTCCAGGTGGTGGATCAGGAATCGGTCGATCGCGGGGTCTATGCCCGGTTCGACTATGCGCGCGGTCCGTTCGAGCTGACGCTGGGCGGCGAGGCGCGGTTCGGCGATGTCGCCTCCAAGCGCTTCGTCAATATCAATGGCGAGCGCGGTGCGTTGACCTTCGAGGCCGACCAGCAGGCGCGCACCGCCAACCTCTATGGCGAAGTCCGCTTTCGCCCGGTCGAGAGCCTCCAACTGATCGTGGGCGGCATCTATGCCGACGGCATGCGCGAGCAACGGCAGACCTTCAACAGCTTCGCCGGAGGGGCGACCGACATCACCGGACGCGTCGAATTCAGTGCCTTCTCGCCCAAGTTCGGGGTGCTGTTCGAACCTGCCGAGGATATCCAGATCTTCGCCAATTACAGCCGTTCGGTCGAATTCCCCGGCTTCATCGAACTGGCGCAGGTCGCCAGCTTCGTGCCGATCGAAGAACAGCGCGCCTGGACCTTCGAGATCGGTGCGCGCGGCAAGACCGGCATCGCCGAATGGGACATCGCCGTCTACCGCGCCGACCTCGACGGCGAACTGCTGCAATTCAATGTCGGGCCCGATATCCCGGCCTCGACCTTCAACGCCGGGGAAACCCTGCACCAGGGGATCGAGGCCGCCCTTTCGCTCGAGCTCGGCGAATGGGCGCGGCTGCGGCAGGTCTACCAGTACAGCGATTTCCGCTTCGAGGATGACGCGCAATATGGCGACAACCGGCTGCCGGTGGTGCCGCAGCATGTCTATCGCGCGGAACTGCGCCTCGGCGCCGATGCGCTGCATGTCGCGCCCAATGTCGAATGGGTGCCGCAAGGGGCCTGGGCCGACTATCGCAACACGCTGAGGACCGACAGCTACGCGCTGGTCGGGGTGACCGCCGGGGCGACCGTGACCGACGGGATCGACCTGTTCCTCGACGCGCGCAACCTGCTGAACGAGAAGGCGGTGGGCGACATCAGCGCCGCCATCACCGCCACGCCCGCTTCGGTGATCTTCTACCCGGTCGAGCGCCGCGCCGTCTTCGGCGGCGTTCGCGTCCGGTTCTGACGGGAGGCGACGATGGCCGATACCGCGACCTATCGCACGATCTGGCGCTGGCATTTCTATGCCGGGCTGTTCGTGCTGCCCTTCGTCCTGATCCTCTCGGTCACCGGGGCGGTCTATCTGTTCAAGCCGCAGATCGACCGGTGGGAGGAGCGCGACTATCGCGGCCTGTCACAGGAGGGCGCGGTATCGGCCGATCGCCAGCTGGAGGCGGCGCTCGCCGCCTTCCCGCAGGCGCGCTTCAACCACTACCGACTGCCCGAAAGGCCCGGCGATGCCGCGATGGTGCAGGTGGGCTTGCCCAACGGCGGTCTGACCGAAGTCTACGTCTCGCCGCAGGGCGAAGTGCTCGGCACGCTAAGCCCGTCAGGCCGCATTTCGGCGGTCATTGCCACCTTCCACGGATCGCTGATGCTGGGCGAATGGGGCGACCGGCTGGTCGAGCTGGCCGCGAGCTGGACCATCGTGATGATCCTCACCGGGCTCTACCTGTGGTGGCCGCGCCCCTTCCGTGGAGGAGGGACGCTGTGGCCCCGGCTCTCGCTCAGGGGGCGGCCGCTGCTCAAGGACCTGCACCGGGTCACCGGCTTCTGGATCGCCGGGCTGGTGCTGGTGATGCTGGCCAGCGGCCTGCCGTGGGCGGGCAGCTGGGGCAGCGCGTTCAAATGGGCGCGGACCGAACTGGGGCTGATCGACGGCCCGCAGGAATGGAAGATCGGTGCCGGATCGAAAGTCTCGGCCAATATGCTGGTCCCCGCCGCCCGCGCGCATGAG